>DATGJN010000065.1 GCA_035295165.1 bacterium | reverse complement strand
GTGTATGAGCAGCGAAGTGTCGCAGCATCAATTCATCACATCTTGTCGGATGCCTGCTTTTTCAGCATCCTGCTAGATGCACGGCTTCCCGGTGCGCTGGTGGAGGATGGTGCGTGAGCAGCGTCCTAAAGCTAGCACTAGTTGGGTGTGGCTACATTGCACAAGCTGAACACGTGCCGGCGCTGCTCGGGCTTCAGCCCGAGATTTCCGTGGTCGCTGCCATAGACACAGTCCCGGAACGAGCAACTGCTGTGGCTGCTGCCTTTCACGCACAGGTCTTTTCTTCCTTGAAGGCAGCCCTCGACGCAGTTCACTTCGATGCGGTCATCCTTTGCACTCCTGCCCCGTCACATGTGCACTTGATTGCCGAAGCTGCGGCAGCGGGAAAGGCGATCCTCGTTGAGAAACCGATTGCCTACAATTTGCATGAGGCAAGGCAGGCAATTGCTACGGTGCATGACAAGGGCGTTAAGTGCATGGTTGCATACCATCGCCGCTACGATAACGATTGTTTGCACGTCAAGAAACTGATCTACGATGGAGCGATAGGTCATGCTCGTGCCGTTGTTAGTTCGTGTCGACTCGCTTTTCCGCCCCATTACCGCACTTATAGTGAGACAGGAAGCCCCCGCGCTGAGCGCGGTCCACACGGTCTTCCGTCCGATTGGTTGACGGAGAATAGCATTCATCACATCAACTTGTTGCGCTTTTGGCTGGGTGATGTCGTGCGGGTTCATAGTGCTGTATATCGAGACGTCGACCACAACCTGGGGACGGTCATCCTGGAACTTACCGATGGGGTTCTGGCAACTCACCATCAATTGCGTGGAATGGAGTGTGGGGAGGAAATTGCAGTATACGGAACTCGGGGTAATCTGCGAGTTGAGCTCTGGTATCCCCACCGGCCCTATCGGTACCCTCGCACGACTCTATTTACGCTGCAGCCTCCTGGTTGGCAGGAACTAGCGATACCTCGTGACAGCCCCTACACCAATGAAATTGCGCAGTTTGCGAGGTATGTTCGTGGCGCGGCTCCAATGTGGTCCGGTCTTGCCGACTCCTATCGCGATTTGGAGGTGCTACAGGACATTCTTACAAGCGCCGTATACATCGTGCCCAGACTGGAAGGCGAAGATCATCATGAAGTCCCGGCCTTTTGAACGTACACTATACAGCTGATGGAACAGGCCAGGAAGCCTTCTTTGAGTCCGACCAAAGGCGCATAACATGAAGGCATCGCTGGGAACTCATTGACATCGGCTGGTTCGTGTGTCGAGCATGCCGTTATCTTTGCGACACATGCGCGTCTTGGAGGGGCCGATGCCGTTATTCGCCGTGCCTCCGTATGTTCGCAAAGCAACCCTTGCTGAAATCAAAGCCTACTACCGTGCGATTGCGCAGTCGGCACAATGCCCGGTCTGGGTCCAGAATCACATACCACCAATTGGCACCACCATATCGCCCGAGTTCCTCGCAAATCTGGTCGCCGACATCGAATGGGTGGACCACATTAAAGGAATGCTGGCCTAAAGGGAATGGGAAGGGACGAGAAACGAGCCTCGCGTCCCCTTTGGGAACGTCGCTGAGTAGACCAAGGAGGTGCAGGGGAGGTGCTGGCTCCACAGCTCCTTCGCAAAGCCGTGTCCTGGTGGGCCGTGAGGGACTCGAACCCCCGACGCCCGGGTTAAAAGCCCGGCGCTCTACCCGCTGAGCTAACGGCCCACAGCCGTCATTTTACCATAGTCTCAGAGGCATCCCCGCGCCCAACACGATGGCACCGAGCGGTGCGCATACCGCGGCGGCGCCGTGGCGCGCCTCCTTGTTTGCAGGCCGCCGTCCTACGAAAGCCTGCCCAACTGACTGAGCGCGATTCTCTGGATACCCCCTTCAGGGATGGACAGCGGGACTCGGCGAAAACTGTCCTCAAGTGAGGCCCGGCCGAGCCAAAAAGACACGCAAAGGTGGTGCCCAACGTGCGCCTCAAGGAGAGGGTGGCAATTGTCACGGGGGCGGCCCGCGGCATTGGGCGGGCGATAGCCCGTCGATTGGCCAAGGAAGGTGCTGCTGTCGGCGTTCTCGATCTGGATGGAGAGGATGCGGCGGTGGTCGCGGCAGAGATCAACCGAACGGGCCGCGCCGCCGCGGTGCAGGCCGACGTTTCGGATTCGGATGACGTCCGGCGCGTAATCACAGAGGTCGCCCAGAAACTTGGCCCTCCGACGATCCTTGTCAACAACGCCGGCATCAGCGGGTTCGGCCCGCTGCTGACGGAGAACGCGGAACAACTCTGGCACCGCGTTCTCAGTGTAGACCTCACGGGTGCGTACTTGTGCGCCAGACACGTGGTCCCGCATATGATCTCCGCCGGACACGGTGCGATCATCAACATAGCGTCCACGCGAGCCCTGATGTCGGAACCGGACGGCGAGCCGTACGGTGCAGCGAAAGGCGGGCTCCTGGCGTTGAGCCATGCGCTGGCGGTTTCCCTGGGGCCGCGCGGCATCCGGGTGAACGCAATCAGCCCTGGGTGGATTCATACATCGGACGCACCACTCCGCCCGGAGGACCATGCTCAGCATCCGGTTGGCCGAGTCGGCCGTCCCGAGGATATCGCGGAAGCCGCGGTCTTCCTCTCCGACCGCGCGGCATCGGGATTCCTGACCGGCCAGAACCTCGTGATCGACGGAGGGATGACTGTCAAGATGATCTACGTCTGAGCACGGCACTCCAGGGGATCGCCCGGCCGAACCCGAAAATGGCCTCGAGGATGCGAGGCTGTGCGCCCCCGAGAGCCGCCGCCGAATCGGCTGGCTCGGAGGCGGTTGGCCTAACAAGACGGGGTTGCCCATCCACATCACGGAGGAACGAATGAGCAACGAGCGGCGATGGGCCCTGATCCTGGGAGCGAGCAGCGGGTTCGGCGAAGCAGCCGGCCTGGCGCTGGCGCGCGCCGGCTACGAGATCGTTGGGGTGCACCTGGACCGCAAGGCGACGCTCCCGCACGTGGAACAGGTCATGACCGGCATCCGCGCGGCCGGACGGAAGGCCGTGTTCTTCAACGTCAACGCCGCAGATGCGGAGCGCCGCGTGGAGGTGCTGGCCCGCGCACACGAAGAGGCGGGCAAGCACGGCACGGTCCACGTGCTCCTCCACTCGCTTGCGTTCGGCAATCTGCGTCCCTTCATCGCCAACACGGCGGAGGACGCGATCACGGCGGCACAGATGGACATGACGCTCTCGGTGATGGCGCACAGCCTCGTCTACTGGACGCAGGACCTGGTGTTCGGCGGGTTGATGCGGCGCGGGGGGAAGGTCTTCGCCATGACCAGCGCCGGGGCCACACGCGTGCTGCCCAACTACGGTGCCGTGTCGGCCGCGAAGGCCGCGCTCGAGTCGCACGTGCGGCAGCTCGCGATGGAGCTGGCGCCCCGGGGCATCGCGGTGAACGCCATCCGGGCCGGCGTGACGGACACGCCGGCGCTGCGGAAGATCCCCGGACACGAGGTGATCGCGGGCAACGCAAGTCTGCGAAACCCCTCGGGCCGGTTGACGACCACGGAGGACGTGGCGCGGGCGCTCGTTGCCCTCTGCAGCCCCGGCACGGACTGGATGACCGGGAACGTGCTCGGGGTAGACGGCGGAGAGGACATCGTCGGCTAGGGGTCGCAACCCCCTGACACTTTAGGGTCGAGCCTAGCAAGAGACCGCCGGGATTCACCCGGTGGGCTCACGGATTCAGTGAGTACTCAACCCCGGATCATCTTATGGTGTGGGCGGGCGCCCCGGGCTACCCCCGCTTCTCGATCGGCACGTAGGTCCGGTTCCTCGGGCCCACGTACTCCGCCCGCGGGCGGATCAGGCGGTTGTCCGCAAACTGCTCGAGCACGTGCGCCGTCCACCCGGAGATCCGGCTGACCGCGAACACCGGCGTGAACAGGTCGATGGGAATCCCGAGCGCGTAGTAGCAGCTCGCCGAGTAGAAGTCGACATTGCAGTGCAGCTTCTTCTCCGCGAGCATAAACGTCTCGATCTCCCGCGACATCTCGAACCACTTGAGCTGGTTGGTCTGCCGGCAGAGCTCCTCCGACATCTTCCGAAGATGGGTCGCTCGCGGATCCTCGGTCTTGTAGACGCGGTGGCCGAACCCCATGATCTTCTTCTTCTCGGCCAGCATCTGCTTGACGGTGGGCACGGCCTTCGAGACCTCGCCGATCCGGAGCAGCAGGCGCATCACCGCCTCGTTCGCACCGCCGTGGAGCGGGCCCTTGAGAGTCCCGATCCCCGATGTGATCGCCGAGTGCATGTCCGCGAGCGTGGCCGCCGTCACCCGCGCCGAAAAGGTGCTCGCGTTCAGCTCGTGATCGGCGTGCAGGATGAGCGCGATGTCCACCGTCTTGGTCGCGGTATCGGTGGGCCTCTCGCCCCGCAGCATATAGAGGAAGTTGGCGGCGTGGCCGAGCGAGGCGTCCGGCGCAACGGCCGGCTTGCCGTTGCGCAACCGGTCGATCGCGGCGACGATCGTCGCGATCTGCGCGGTGAGCCGGATCGACTTGCGCACGTTGGCCGGCCGGGAGTCATCCTTGGAATCGGGGTCGTAGATGCCGAGCGCCGAGACGGCGGTCCGCAGGACGTCCATCGGCAGAGCGTCCTTCGGCACGCTCTTGAGAATCTGCATCACCGGCTCGGGGAGCGGCCGCGCCGCCCGGAGGTCCGCGTTGAGGGCGTCGAGCTGGGCCCGCGTCGGAAGCTCGCCGTGCCACAGCAGGTACGCGACCTCTTCGAACGAGGCGTGCGCCACGAGATCGTGAATATCGTACCCCTCGTAGATCAGGCGTCCCTCGACCCCGTCGACGAAACAGATGCTGCTCGAGGCGGCGACGATCCCCTCAAGCCCCTCGGCGACTTCGGCGGGGGTACCGGCGGCACTACCTGTGGTGGGCTGCATGCCTTCGCCTCCCGAGAAACGCTGCGATTGGACTCACCCTCTTATCATCACGGTACGCGCCGCGGCGGACGGTTGTCAATCCGGCGAGCGGGCGCCTCTCCTCGGAGAGGCGAACATGGGTGCGAGGTGGTCGCCTGTCCTCCCGCGTGCCCGGGCGACCTCGTGGCGCGGGTATGCCGCTGACCCACGCGCGTTGGGTCCATGGCGCCTCCGAGAGCGCAGTGCGTGTGCCTCTTTGTCGCGATGCTGCGCCGAGACCCGCGACGCACGGCCGGCGCCCGGCCCTTGTCCGCGATCTCGCGCGGCTCCGGCTACGCTTCCAACACCGCCGCCTTGAGCTCGCGGACGAAGGTACCGACGCGATGGAAATCCTCGGGGTCGTCCTCGATCATCTGCACGAGGACGCTCCCTACGATCACGCCGTCGGCGATGCGGGCGACCTGCTTCGCCTGGCCCGGACGGCTGATGCCGAACCCCACGCACACCGGGGTCTCCGACTCCGCTTTGATCCGGGCGACGAGCGCCCCCAGGTCCGCCGGCACCTCGTCCCGCACCCCGGTCACCCCTGTCCGGGACACGCAATAGATGAAACCGGTGGACACGTCGGCCACGGCGCGGATCCGTTCCTCGGTGCTGGTTGGCGCGAGCAGAAACACGGTTGCGAGACCCGCCGCACGGCCGGCGGCGACCAAGTCGCCACCTTCTTCAGGCGGCAGGTCCGCAGTGATCACGCCATCCAGCCCCGCATGCACGGCCTCCCGGCAGAACGCAACCAGGCCGTGGTGTAGGTACAGGTTGTAGTAGCTCATGAACAGAAGCGGCACGCCGGTGTTGCGCCGGATGCGGGCGACGAGCTCGAGCGCGCGCGCCAGGCTCATGCCGCGTCCGAGCGCCCGGAAACCGGCACGCTGGTTGACGGGGCCGTCTGCGATCGGGTCGCTGAACGGCACCCCGAGCTCGACCGCGTCCGCACCAGCGGCCACGAGCGTCTCGACCAAGCGCTCGGTTGCATCCGCGTCCGGATCGCCGGCCATGACGTACGGGATCAGCACCTTCCGGCCGGCGGCCTTGGCTTCGGCGAACATGCGCACGAGCCGGTTCTCCCGAGCGGGCGCGGCCTCGTGCGGTGTTACGGCGGGGCGCCGTGCGGCGCGGGGCGCCCGCGTGGCACCGACCGAACGGGTGGCGCCCGACGACCGGCCCCGCGTCATCGGCGCACTCCCAGGTCTTCGCCCATCGCCTTCGCGACCGTGTTGACGTCCTTGTCGCCGCGGCCGCTCAGGTTGACGACGATGATCTTGTCGCGGCCGAGGGCTGGGGCCAGCGTGTTCAGGTGCGCGATCGCGTGCGCCGACTCCAAGGCGGGGAGGATCCCCTCGGTGCGGGACAGCAGGTGAAACGCCTCGAGCGCCTCGTCGTCCGTCACGGCGACGTACCGCGCCCGGCCCGTGTCCTTCATGTACGAGTGCTCGGGGCCGACCCCGGGGTAATCCAGTCCCGCGGAGATCGAGTGAGTCGGCTGCACCTGCCCGCCCGCGTCCTGCAGCAGATAACTGTACGCCCCGTGGAGCACGCCGGGGCTGCCGGCGCTGAGCGACGCTGCGTGCTGCCCGGTGGCGAGCCCCCGCCCCGCGGCCTCGACGCCGACGAGCGCGACGCCCGGATCGCCCCGGAACGCGTGGAACAGGCCCATCGCGTTGCTGCCGCCGCCGATGCAGGCGACGCAGCAGTCGGGCAGCCGTCCTTCGACGGCCCGGATCTGCTCGCGCGCCTCCTCGCCGATCACCGCGTGGAACTCGCGGACGATCGTGGGATACGGATGGGGCCCCGCGACCGTGCCGAACACGTAGAATGTGTCCCGCACGTTCGTCACCCAGTCGCGCAGCGCCTCGTTGATCGCGTCCTTCAGCGTGCGGCTCCCGCCTTCCACGGAGATGACGCGGGTGCCGAGCAGGCGCATGCGAAACACGTTGAGGGCCTGCCGCTCCATGTCCTCGGCGCCCATGTACACGTCGCACGGCAGGCCGAACGCCGCGGCGGTCGCGGCCGTGGCGACCCCGTGCTGGCCGGCCCCGGTCTCGGCGATGATCCGCCGCTTCCCCATCCGGACCGCGAGCAAGACCTGACCGACCGTGTTGTTGATCTTGTGCGCGCCGGTGTGGAGCAGGTCCTCGCGCTTGAGATAGATCCGGGCGCCCCCGAGCGTCTCCGTCAGGCGCCGCGCGAAGTACAGCGGCGTCGGCCGCCCGCAGTAGGTGCGGAGATACCGGTCCAGCTCCGCGTTGAACGCCGGATCGCGGCGCGCGTCGTGGAACGCCGCCTCCAGCTCCTCGAGCGCGGGGATCAGCGTCTCCGGCACGTACCGGCCCCCGTACGGGCCGAACCGCCCCCGGGGCTCAACCCGCGTCTTGCGCTGCGCCGTCTTCACGACCGCACCTCCGCCGAGTTCCACTCCTGCACGCGCGCGATGAACGCGCGGATCTTCGCCGGATCCTTTTCGCCGTTCGTCTCGACCCCGGACGCGACGTCCACGGCATATGGTTCGGCCGCGCGAATCGCGTCGGCGACGTTCTCGGGCGTGAGGCCGCCCGAGAGGATCACCGGCCCGGCCGCGCGGGCGGCCCGCGCGAGCGACCAGTCGAACGTCCGCCCCGTGCCGCCCATCTCCCCGGGCACGAGCGTGTCGAGGATGAACGCGGCCACGTGGTAGCGTTCGAGCTGCTTGAGGCTCGCGGCGTCGCGGATCTTGATCCCCTTGATCACGGGCCGGTCGAACTGGCCGCAGAACTCCGGGCTCTCCTCCCCATGGAGCTGCAGCGCGTCGAGGCCGCACGTGCCGGCGACCTTCCGGATCACGTCCGCCTCCTCGTCGGCGAAGACCCCGACCTTGGCCACGAACGGCGGGAGCGCCCGGGTGATCGCGCGCGCCGTCTCCGGCGTGACGTACCGGCGCCCCGGACGCCAGAAGTTGAGGCCGATCGCGTCCGCGCCGGCCGCGACTGCGGTGAGCGCGTCCTCGAGGCGACGGATCCCGCAGATCTTGACGCGGACCATCAGCGCGCACCGCCCCCGGACACCGGCCCCGGCACGCCGCCGCTCGACGGTCGTGGGCCGGACGCGGGGCGCCCGGAGTGCCGCATCAGCTCCCCTTCGCGTGCGCCGCCGTGCTGCGGGCGACCCGGAAGTAATCCATCCCCATGTGCTCGAGGCACAGGGCCAGCGTCTCCTGAGCCTCGCGCCGCGCCACGCGGCTGCCCTCGACGAGGATCTCCTCGAGTCGCCCCGGCTGGGCCGCCCACGCCGCCCGCCGCTCGCGGATCGGGTCAAGAAACTCGTTGATCGCCCGCGCGAGGCGTTTTTTCACCTCGACGTCGCCGACCGTGCCCTTGCGGTAGCGGTCCTTGAGCTCCGCGATCTCGGCCGTGTCCTTGTTGAACGCGTCGTGGTAGATGAACACGGGGTTGCCCTCGACGTGGCCGGGATCCGTGGGGTGGATCCGGGTCGGATCGGTGAACATCCGGCTCACCTTCTTCGTGACCGTCGCCGCGTCGTCCGAGAGGTAGATCGCGTTGTCGAGCGACTTGCTCATCTTCGCCTGCCCGTCGGTTCCGACGAGCGTCCCGACGCGGCCGGTGATCGTCTGGGGCTCCGGGAACACCGGGCCGTACAGTTCGTTAAACCGCCGCGCGATCTCGCGGGTCACCTCGAGGTGGCTCGACTGGTCCTTGCCGACCGGGACGACGTCCGCCCGGACCATCATGATATCGGCTGCCTGGAGGACCGGGTACGACAGCAGCCCGACCGACGCCGTCTCGAGCTTCAGGTCCCGCATCACTTCCTTTAATGTGGGCACCCGCTGGAGCCGGGGCACCGCCGTCAGCATCGAGAAGATCAGGTAGATGACCGCGACCTCCGGCACGAGCGACTGCACGTAGATCGTGCTGCGCTCGGGATCGATCCCGACGGCGAGGTAGTCGAGCACCAGGTCGTGGATGTTCTGGCGGATCTCCCGGGTGCGCTCCACACCGGTCGTGAGCACGTGGTAGTCGGCGACGAGAAAGAAGCACTCGTACTCCTCCTGGAGCCGGAGGCGGTTCTCGAGGGAGCCGACGTAGTGCCCGAGGTGGAGCTTGCCGGTCGGGCGGTCCCCGGTGAGCAGCCGCCCTCTCTTGCCCGGCGCCACCGGCCGCGCCAGGATGTCTCTCGTCCGTGTCTCCGCCATGCTGCCTCCCGTTGCCCCGGCGCCAAGGCTTCGGCCGCCGGAAATAGTCTGTTCGTGAATGCCACACCCGCTAGCTCCGCCCCAGCAGCTCCCGCACGCGTAATGCCGGATTTGCCGACCGCATCAGTGCCGTCCCGACGAGCACCGCGTCGACGCCGATCCGCTCCATCTCCTCGACGTGCGCGCGCTCCTCCACTCCGCTCTCGCCCACGACGACGATCCCCGGGGGCACCCGCGGCCGCAGCCGCCGGGTCGTCTCGAGCGTGGTCTCGAGCGTGTCGAGGTTGCGGTTGTTGATGCCGAGGAGCGCGGGATGCGCGTCCAGCGCCCGCCGCAGCTCGTCGTCGGTGTGCACCTCGACGAGCGCGGCCATCCCGAACTCCGCCGCCAGTCCCTGCAGATCCCGAAGCGCGCCGGATTCCAGGATCGCCACGATCAAGAGCACCGCGTCCGCCCCGATCGCGCGCGCCTCGTACACCTGGTAGGGCTCCAGCACGAAGTCCTTGCGGAGGACCGGGACCTCCACGGCGCGCCGGACGGCGACGAGGTGCTCGTCGGCGCCCCGGAAGAACCGCGCGTCCGTCAGCACCGAGATCGCGGACGCGCCGTTCCGCGCGTAGATCCCGGCGACCTCGGCCGGGTCGAACGCCGACCGGATCGTGCCCGCGGACGGCGACGCGCCCTTGACCTCGGCGATGAGCCGGATCGGCGGCCCCTGGACCGCCGCCAGGAACGCGCGCGCCGGGGCTGCGTCGGCCGCGCGGCGTCGCACGTCGGCGAGCGGCGCCTTCCGCCGGCGCTCCGCCAGCTCCTCGCGCTTGTGGGCGACGATTTCCTGGAGGACTCCCAGCGCCCTTCCCTCCTCGACCTACGCGAACTTCGTCCTGAGCCGGAGCGCCTCGAGCTTGGCGTACGCGGCGCCGGAGTCGATGCTGTGGACGGCGAGGTCGATCCCGTCCGCGACCGTGTCTGCGAGTCCCGCCGCGACCAGCGCGGCCCCGGCGTTCAGGACGACAATGTCGCGCCGCGGCCCGCGCCCTCCCTGGAGGATCCCGACGCTGATCTCCGCGTTCTCCTCGGCCGTGCCGCCGCGGAGCGCCTCCAGCGGCGCGCGCTCGAACCCGAACTCCTCGGGGGTGATCGTGTACGTGCGGACCTCGCCAGCGTCCATCTCCGAGACGCGTGTCGGGGCGGCGAGCGAGATCTCATCCATGCCGTCTTCCCCGTGCACGACGAGCGCCCGCTCGCCGCCGAGGCCCGCGAGCACCTTCGCCATCACCTCGGTGTACGCGGGGCCGGGCACGCCCATCAGGTAGCGCCGAGCGCGGGCCGGGTTCGCGAGCGGGCCGAGGATGTTGAAGACGGTGCGGATCGCGATCTCCCGCCGCGGCACCATCGCGTGCCTGAACGCCGGGTGGAACTGCGGCGCGAACAGGTATCCGACGCCGATCTCCTCGACGCACGCCTGCACGACCTCGGGCGGCGCGGTGATGTTGATGCCGAGCGCCTCGAGCACGTCGGCGCTGCCGCTCCGGCTGCTTGCGGCCCGGTTGCCGTGCTTCGCGACGTGCGCGCCCGCGCCGGCGACCACGAACGAGGTGGTCGTGGAGATGTTGAATGTGTTCAGGCGATCTCCGCCGGTCCCGACGACGTCCACCAGGTCATCCACCCGCGGCGTGATCGCGACCGCGTGTTCGCGGATCGCCCGCGCAAACCCGGTGATCTCGTCCACGGTCTCGCCGCGCATCGCGAGGGCCGTGATGAACGACGCGATCTGGGCGGGCGTCGCCTCCCCGTCCATGATCACGCCCATCGCCTGATGCGCCTCGACCTCCGTGAGGTGCCCGTGCGATGCCACTTTTGCGATGGCGGGGCGGAGCGGCATCGCTTACCTCCCCCTGGCCACGTGGTAGTCGGCGCTGCCCGACGCCGCGACCTCGTCCGCCGCGGACGCCCGGCCGCCGCGCGCCAGCGCGAGGAAGTTGCGCAGCAGCGCGTGGCCGTGTTCGGTCAGCACCGACTCGGGATGAAACTGGACGCCCTCGAGGATCGCCGTGCGGTGCCGCACGCCCATGATCACGCCGTCCTCGGTGCGCGCGGACACCTCGAGGACGGGCGGCAGGCCGGCCTCGTCCACCACGAGCGAGTGGTAGCGGGTCCCAATCAGGGGGCTCGGGAGCCCCGCGAAGATCGTACGCCCGTCGTGGAAGATCTTCGACGTCTTGCCGTGCACGGGCGCCTCACCGCGGACGACCGGAGCGCCGCACGCCGCGCCGATGCATTGGTGCCCGAGGCACACGCCGAAGATCGGGATCCGGCCCACGAGCTCGGCGACCAGGGGGGCGCTCACGCCGGCCTCGGCGGGCGTGCACGGCCCGGGAGAGATCACGACCGCCTCCGGGTGCAGCTCGGCGATCTCCGCGACCGTGATCGCGTCGTTCCGGACGACGTGCGGCGTCTCTCCGAGCTCACCGAGGTACTGCACGAGGTTGTACGTAAACGAGTCGTAGTTGTCGATGACGAGGATCATCCGCCGCCTCCGCCTCTAGAGCCGCGCCGCCGCTTCGATTGCGCGGATCAGCACCTTCGCCTTGTTGATCGTCTCGTCGTACTCGCTCTCAGGAACGGAGTCGGCGACGATGCCGCCCCCGGCCTGCGCATACGCGACGCCGTCCTTGATCGCGAGCGTCCGGATCGCGATGCACGTGTCGAGCGCGCCGCCGAACCCCACGTAGCCGACGGCGCCGGCGTACGACCCGCGCGCGGTGGGCTCCAGTTCGTCCAGGATCTCCATCGCCCGCACCTTCGGCGCGCCGCTCACCGTCCCGTGCGGAAACACCGCGCGCAGCACGTCGAACGCGTCCCGCTCCGCTGCCAGGCGGCCCTGCACCAGGCTGACGATGTGCATCACGTGCGAGTACCGCTCGACGGACATGAGCTCGGGTACCCGCACGGTGCCGAACCGCGAGATCCGCCCCACGTCGTTGCGGGTAAGGTCCACGAGCATGACGTGCTCCGCCCGCTCCTTCTCGTCCGCGAGCAGCTCGTTCGCAAGCTCCTGGTCCTCGACGTCCGTGAGCCCCCGGCGGCGCGTGCCGGCGATCGGGCGCATCTCGAGGAGATCGCCCTCGAGCCGCACGAGCAACTCCGGCGAGGCGCCGACGAGCGACGCGTCACGCCCCGACAGGTAGAACATGAACGGCGAGGGGTTGATCATCCGGAGCGCCCGGTAGATCGCGAGCGGGTCGAGGTCGCCGATCTCGGCGGCGAACCGCTGCGAGAACACGATCTGGAACGCGTCGCCCGCGTAGATGTACTCGCGGCACCGCCGGACCCCTTCAAGGTACCGCTCCCGCGTCATGTTCGAGCGCAGGTGGAGCCTCGGGGCCTCCGCGGCCGCGGGCGCGGGGTTCGGCAGCGGCCGGCGCAGCAGCTCGAGCCACTCCGCGATCCGCTCGCGCGCCGCCCGGTACGCGCGCTCGGCGCCGTCCTCGACAAACGCGTTGGCCACGATGCGCAGGCGATGCCGCAGGTGGTCGAAGACCACGACCGTGTCGGCGAGGGCGAGGTCCAGGATCGGGAAGTGGCGGTCGTCGGGGGGCTGGTGCGGGAGGCGTTCGATCGTGCGGACCAGGTCGTACGAGAAATACCCCACGAGGCCGCCGTAAAATCGAGGCAGGCTCGGGTCCTCGACGGGACGGAATCGCCGCATGATGTCGCGCGCCACCTCAAGCGGGTCCTGGGCGACGCGGCGCGTGGCCCCTCCCTCCGTGATCTCGACGCCGGAGAGCGTCGCGCGAAGGGTCAGCCTCGGGGCGGCGCCGAGGAACGAGTACCGGGCGAGCTTCTCATTCCCCTCGGCGCTTTCGAGCAGGAACGCATGCGGGAGATGCCGGAGCCGCATGAACGCGGAGATCGGCGTCTCCAGGTCCGCGAGCACCTCGCACGACACGGGCACCAGGTTTCCCTCGCGCGCGCGGCGGTCGAACTCCGCCATGCCCGGCTCGATCACCATCGTCGACGTCATCGGCAGCTCGCGTCCGTCATCCGTCTCCGCGCAGCGCGCCGAGGCGCGTCCGCGCGGCGCGCGCCCGCTCCAGCAGCGCGCCGAACCGCTCCCCGTCCGCGAGCGACGCCTCGAGCCGCGCGAGTTCCGACTGAAACGCCCGGACGGCCTCCGCGATCGGCCCCTGGTTGAGCCGGCAGATCTGCCCCCACAGTGCGGTCGGGCTGCCCGCGACCCGGGTCGCGCCGAGAAACGCCGGGCCCGCCGCCTGCTCGGCACCGTCTGAGATGCCCATCAGCGCCGCGGCGACAAGGTACGGCAGGTGGCTCACGATCGCCACCGCCCGATCGTGCTTGTCGGGATCCAGCACCGCGGGGCGCGCGCCGATCGCGCGCGCCAGATCCGACAGTCGGGCCACCGCCCCCGACGAACTGCGGGCGGTCGGCGTCAGGAGGTACACGGCTCCCTCGAACAGCGCCGCGTCCGCCGCCGCGATCCCGCGCCCCGCGTTCCCGGCCATCGGATGCCCGCCGACGAACGCGGTGCCGCGCGGTCCGGCGAGCGGCTCGATCGAGCGCACGATCTCGCCCTTGACGCTCGTGACGTCGGTGAGGATCGTGCCCGACTCGAGGCGCGGGAGCACGCGCTCCGCCATGGGGATCACGAGGTCCGGCGGGGTCGCGAGCACGACGAGCTCCGCGCCGGCGACGCCTTCCTCGGGTGTCACCGTCCCGCGGTCGATCGCCCCGCGGGAGGCGGCCGCGTCGATCGTCTCCGCGACGCGCGTCACGCCCACGACCTCGCGCGCGAGGCCGCGGGCGCGCAGCGCCATCCCGAGCGAGCCTCCGACGAGGCCTACGCCGACGATCGTGACGCGTCCGAACAGGGTCACCGCAGTCTCACACCCTCCGCCCAACCGCCAGCGCGATCGCGTCGAGTTCCTGCATCATGATCGTGAAATTGTGCGGCGTGAGCTGCTGCGGCCCGTCGCTCAGCGCCTTGTCGGGCTCCGGGTGGACCTCCACGAGGAGGCCGTCCGCGCCGGCGGCGACCGACGCGCGCGCCATCGGGGTGACCAGCCTCCACTTCCCGGTGCCGTGGCACGGATCGACGAGCACCGGGAGGTGCGTGAGGGACTTCAACACCGGCACCGCGTTCAGGTCCAGCGTGAATCGCGTGTAGTTCTCGAACGTGCGGATGCCGCGCTCGCACAGCACGACGTCGGGGTTACCTTCGGCCATGATGTACTCGGCCGCGAGCAACAGCTCCTCGATCGTCGCGCTCGGCCCGCGCTTCAGCATCACCGGGCGCTTGGTGCGGCCAGCCTCGCGCAACAACGGGTAGTTCTGCATGTTGCGGGCGCCGATCTGGATCATGTCCGCGTACTTCACGACGAGGTCCATCTGCCGGACGTCCATCGCCTCGGTGACCACCGGCAGCCCGGTGACGTCGCGCGCCTCGGCGAGGATCTTGAGCGCCTCCTCCTCGAGTCCCTGGAACGAGTAGGGCGATGTGCGGGGCTTGAACGCTCCGCCACGCAGGAGCTTGGCGCCCGCCAGCTTGACGGCCTTCGCCGTCTCGATCGTCTGGTCGCGCGTCTCCACGGAGCAGGGGCCCGCGATCACGACGACCCTGCCGCCGCCGATCGCAACGTCGCCGACCCACACGGTCGTATCTTTGCCGCCGTGGAACTCCCGTGCGACAAGCTTGTAGGGCTGCAGAATCCGGACGACGCTCTCGACCCCGGCCATCGCCTCGAGCCCGTCGTGCAACAGCTCCTTGGCGTGGCTGTCCCCCACCACGCCGATCACGGTGCGCTCCACACCCTCGCTCACCTGAAAGCGCAACCCCGCCCTCTCGATCTTTTGCGTCACCGCGTCACGCATCGCGCGCGTGTGCCCCGCCCCCATGACCACGATCATCGCGCCTCCTCCTCGCTGCGGGGAAACACAAAAGCCC
Organism: bacterium; assembly: GCA_035295165.1. NCBI lineage: Bacteria > bacterium. Next base: position 2,715 of record DATGJN010000065.1, on the reverse strand, counting down.
CCCGTCCTTTCGGGACGGGAGGCTCGGTCCACCCGCGGTACCACCCCAGTTCCCCGGTCGCCCGGGGCTGCTTGCCAGGGACGGAGCCGCGCGACACGCGGACTCGATCCCGCCTCCTGGTTACGGTGGAGGAGTCCGGCGACGACTACTCGGCGGCGTCCTGCCGCCTTTCGGTCCGCCCCTCACGGGTCCATTCCGTCCGAGGCCGCCCCCCGCGCTCCCACCATGTCACGCGGGTCTCTTGGGGCCGTTCCCCGTCGTACTATCCCCGGTCATCAGGTTTGGTACCCTACACTATAGCACACGGCGTCAAGGCCGGCTCACATCCTGTCATCGTCGGGCAATCGAACAGACGATTCCCTCCCGCAGTTCCATCAGCGATCTCCCAAAGCCGGGAAGAGCGCGGGGAGTCCCGCGAGGCGCTTCCATCCCTCCCCGCGCTCGACCGGCTCTATCTCAAGCTTATCGAAGTACTGATCGAGCACAGCCGCCCGCTCCTGCGCGAGCGGAGGCCGGCAGTAGTCTTCTTCCTCCCACACGGCCGAGCCGTCGGCCCGGCGCCGCGCGTTCCTGAGCGAGCTAGAGAGCGACCGCCCAAACGGGCGCAGCCCCATGAACTCGCCCGCGGCCAGCCGGGCTTGGAGATCGTCGATACGGCCGGCCTGCGGGATCCCGGAAACCAGATAATATGCCATGCGCGCCTCCCTCAATACGTCCGCTCCCGACGAAACCGCCCCACCTATATCTCATCATACGGTCGGTGCCGCTTCCATACTCCGCCAAGCCCGCCGGATGCGCCCGGGATCGGAGCCCGTTAACGCGACCTTAACAGTCCTCCGGTAACATGACTCGTGACCGAGGGAATAGGGCACGACTACGACACCGGGCCGCACGCCGGCGCGCGCTCACGGACAGATCGCCCGGAGGACCGCCGAGCGTAAAGCCCGAACACGACAGCGAGCGAGCCATGAGCGAGTACGAGCTGGTGGTTCTTGGGAGCGGGCCCGCGGGTCAGCGCGCGGCCATCGCGGCGGCCAAGATGGGCAAGCACGTCGCCGTCGTCGAGCGGAACGCCGACGTTGGAGGCGGATGCCTTCACCAGGGCACCATTCCCAGCAAGACCCTGCGCGAGGCCGTCGCCTACCTCTCCGGCATCCGGCAGCGGCAGGTGTACGGCGCCGCGTACCGGGTGAAAGAGCAGATCACCATCAACGACCTGACGTTCCGCACCCAGCGCGTCATCGAGAACGAGGTCAACATCGTCCGCGATCAGCTGATCCGCAACCGCGTCGACGTCGTGGCCGGGACGGCAAGCTTCATGGACCCCCACCGGATCCTCGTCGCCACGCCGGACGGCCAGAGAATCCTGCAGACTCAGAAGACCGTCATCGCGGTCGGCACGACTCCCGGACGTCCGCCCGGGATCGAGTTCGACGACCGCCGGATCATCGACAGCGACGGGCTGCTCCGGCTGCAGGCGCTCCCCCGCTCGATGACGTTCGTCGGCGCCGGCGTCGTCGGCCTCGAGTATGCGACGATCTTCCAGGTGCTCGGGGTGCAGGTGACGCTCGTCGACGGGCGGCGGCGGCCGCTGGATTTCGTCGACGACGAGATCGAGGACGCGCTCTACTATCACATGCGAGACGAGGGAATCACGCTCCGGTTCGGAGAGAAGGTGTCGGGCGTCCGGCCGCACGACAACGGCCGCGTCCTGGTCGAGCTCGAAAGCGGGAAGACGTTCACGACCGACTCCCTGATGTTTTCCGCCGGCCGGCAGGGCGCCTCGGCCGGCCTGAACCTCGAGTCCATCGGGGTCACACCCGACGCCCGCGGGCGCCTCAAGGTGGACCAGTACTTCCGTACCCAGGTCGAGGATGTGTATGCCGCCGGCGACGTCATCGGCTTCCCGAGCCTCGCTTCGACATCGATGGAACAGGGCCGGCTCGCCGCGCTGCACGCGTTCGGGGTCGACGCGGCCCCCCTACCCCCGAACCTGCCGTACGGGATGTACACGATCCCCGAGATCGCCATGACCGGGCCCACCGAGCAGCACCTCACGGAACAATCGGTGCCGTACGAGGTGGGCGTCGCCCCGTTCCGCGAGTTGTCGCGCGTGCAGATCAGCGGCGGCCGGTCCGGCATCCTGAAGCTCCTCTTCCACCGGCACACGTTGAAGTTGCTGGCCGTGCACATCATCGGACAGAACGCGACCGAGCTCGTGCACATCGGGCAAACGCTCATCGACCACGACGGAACGGTCGCGTACCTTCGCGACGCCGTATTCAACTACCCCACGCTCGCCGAGGCCTACAAAGTCGCAGCATTGAACGGCCTGAACCGCCTCTAGGCTGTCCGGTGTGGATGAGGTGTTGACACTCTTGGACTCCAACCGAGCTCTGCGGCATGGGTTAGCTGGCCTTCCTGCCAGCGAACAGGGCCGCCGGCGTTCGCCCGTGCAAGCGATACCCTTGATGGGGACGCTCCCGATTGTAGAAACGCAGGTACGCTTGCAAGTCCCGCTCCAACTGCGCCATGCTCGTATAGTACGTTCGGCGGAACGCGATGCGCCACAGTTCGCTCAGGATCGTGCCTTGCAGCCGTTCGACGAAGCCATTATCAGGTATGAAAGTGGTGGGTGCACTCCCTGCATGCGCTGCGCATGCGCAGTCATGTTATGGTGAGACCATCCAGGTGAGGGGCACCTGGGAGCACGCA
>DATGJN010000064.1 GCA_035295165.1 bacterium | reverse complement strand
ATTGTAGTAGATCTCCCCCGGATGCGCGAGACCGAACTTGATCCCGCCGACGAACGCGGCCGCGTGGAACACCACGTCGATTCCGGGATGGGTTTCAAAGAGGTGTCGGAACTGCCGGGGATCCCGAAGATCCGTTCCGAGCGAACGAGCCACCGGAACGAACGTCACACCCTCGGCGGCAAGACGTCGGGCAAGCCGTTTTCCCAAGAATCCGGTTGCTCCGAGCAGAAGCGCCGGCACCGCAGCGGCGCGCCTACGGAACCGGGTACTGCTTGGCGTACTGATCCCGCGTCATCGCCATGATCGTGTAGTCCCAGTAGCGGCCGTGCCGATAGAGGTACTCCGGATACCGTCCGGTCTCCACGAAGCCCAGACGTTCGTATAGCATCCTCGCACGTGGATTGAACTCTGCAACCCGCAGGTACACCATATGCATGTTCTGGTGCAGAAACATGTACTCGAGCACCATCTGGTAGCTTGCCGTCCCGTAGCCTCTCCCACGTCGGGACGGCACGATGTCGAGGCCGATCTCACAGTGTCCGTTCACGGGGTCGATGTGCTGCACGCGCAGCGCCCCGATGATTTCGTGGGAAGCGGTCTCCACAATGGTAAAGCGCTTCTCCGACCGATGCCGCGCAAGATCCTTCCACCACGCCTCCTGCTCTTCGCTGGACGCCATGTCCACCGATCCAAGCTGCAGCAGAGTGCTCATGTCGTTCCGCAACTCGCGCAGACGCTCAAGATCCGAGGCTTCGACTGGTCGAAACCCAACATGTTTGTAGGTGTACACGGGACCTAGACCCGTCCCGCCCGCACGTGAACCGCCATCACCGCGTGGACCGCGTCGACGACGTCTCGGGTGTCCGTGTCCGACATTCCAAAGTAGAGCGGCAGCCGGACTAGCCCGTTGAAAAACGCTGTCGCATTAGGAAACTCCGTGTCTTCAAAGGAGCAAACCTCGCGATAGTAGCGATTAATGTGAAGAGGGTGATAGTGAATGTTGGCGCCGATCCTCTCCGCGCGCAGACCATCGATCAGCGCCTCTTTGAACGAACCGTCGACCAGAACGTAGAACAGGTGCCAATTCGGCACTGCCCCGTCAGTGATCGAGGGAAGTCTCAGTCCGTCAATTCCGCCGAGTTCGCGCTGGTAGAACGCCGCGATCTCGCGACGACGCGCGTTCATCAAATCCAGTTTCTTCAGTTGCGAGCGACCGAGCGCGCCCAAGAGGTTCGACTGGACGTAGCTATTGCCACGCCCAATGTACTCATAGTAGCCTTTCATCGTCGGGTTTGACAGGAACCGATGCTTGTCGGTCCCTTTCTCGCGCGCGACGATGATCCGGTCGGCGACCTCATCGTCGTTCGTCACGATCGCCCCGCCCTCGCCAACGACGAGGTTCTTCGTTCCGTGGAAACTGAAACAGGTCACGTCGCACAGCGCGCCGATCTTGCGATCCTTGTATGTCGCCCCGATCGACTGCGCGGAGTCACTCACCACATACAATCCGTGCCGCCCGGCCACGCGCAACAACTCGTCCATCTCGGCCGGGTTCCCCGCGTAGTCGACGGACACAACGGCCGCTGTTCGAGAAGTGATCTTTGCTTCCAACTGTCGCATATCCAGGTTGCCATTGTCAGCGCGTACATCCGCCAGCACGACTTTCAATCCGTTCATGATCGCGGCGAGCGCACTCGACGTAAATGTGAAGTCGGGCACGATCACCTCTGCGCCTTGCGGAAGCCCCTTGACCAAGAACGCGAGGTCAAGCGCGGCTGTGCAGGAGGTCGTAAAAAACGCGTGCCTCACTCCAAGGTATGCCGCCAGTTCCTGCTCGAACGCCCGGCACTCCGGGCCATCTCCACTCACGAACGTGGACCGCAGCGCGTCGTTGAGCGCTCGAAAGTCGTCGTCGTCGAAGAACGGTTTCGTGAGTGGAAGCATCTCTGTCCGCATCAAAGCAGTCCCCCAATCGTCCCGCGCACCAACCGACCGCCGTCCGCCCGCGTGTTCACGGCGACACGGCGCGCAAATCCCAGAAACGCTGGTTCGGGAACTTCTGCTCCAGGATCTTCTTCCCTTCTCCAATCGGCGCCAGCCCAATCGCTTCCATGTCTGCGTCCACCATGATGCGCACTAACTCGCGGAACCTCACCGTGGGAACCCATCCCAGGTGCACCTTCGCGGCCGACGCGTCCGCCACGAGATTCTCGACTTCCAGCGGACGCTGATACCGAGCATCGATGCTCACATGCTCGCGCCAGTTTCGGCCGACGTACGAAAAGGCCTCCTCGACAAACTCCGACACGGAATGGGCCTCACCGGTACCGATGACGAAGTCGCTCGGCCTATCCTGCTGTAGGATCAGCCACATCGCCATGACGTATTCCGGGGCATAGCCCCAGTCGCGTTTGGGGGCGAGGTTTCCGAGATACAGACGCTGCTGCTGCCCGGCAACAATCTGCGCGACCGCACGCGTGATCTTGCGACTGACGAAAATTTCGCCCCGCCGGGGACTCTCGTGGTTGAAAAGGATGCCGTTGCTCGCGAACATCTTGTACCCTTCACGATAGGTCGCCGTCATCCAATGCGCGTACACTTTCGCCACCGCGTAGGGACTGCGGGGGCGAAACGGCGTCCGCTCGCTCTGCGGCGCCCTCGCGTCGCCGAACATCTCGCTGCTCGACGCGTGGTAGAACCGCGTCTTGATTCCACTCCTGCGGATGGCCTCGAGTACGCGCGTCGTCCCAAGCCCCGTGATGTCCCCCGTGTACTCCGGCATCTCGAAGCTAACCTTGACGTGGCTCTGCGCGCCGAGGTGATACACCTCGTCCGGGCGCACATCGTAGATGAGGCTGATGAGCTGCTCGAGGCTCGAAAGGTCGCCGTAGTAACCAGCCAAGTGGCGATCCGGGTCGTGTGGATCGCGATAGATATGTTCGATCCGCCGAGTGTTGAACGTTGAAGCTCGTCGCACCAGCCCGTGGACTTCATACCCCTTGAACAGGAGCAGTTCTGCGAGGTAGGATCCATCCTGGCCCGTCAGTCCCGTGATCAACGCGCGCTTCATGCGGCCATCCACTCCTTCGACGACGTGATCCTATTCGCCGACACAAACACCGGTTCCATTCGACCAACGCCGGGCCGCGCGGCGTGCCCCTTTCACCGGCGCGCCAGCCAACGCCACACTTCACCCGACACTCTGACCATCCCAAAATAGACGGCCGCGCCGATCGGCAAGGCAACCATGAGGCCGATCCGACCCTGCGGTACGCGGGCGACGACAGCGGCCGTCGCCGCCGCGGACACCAGGGCAACCGCGAGCGACTGCAGGAGCTCGGGAGACACCGGATTGACTGCGGCGTACCGCGACGTCAGTACCACGCACTGAACGAGTAGAACTAGCTGGGACGCGTCCGTGCCCAACGCCACGCCATACAGGCCGTACCGCGGCACGAGTAGAAAGTTCAGCACGACGTGTACCACGGTTGCCACAACGCCTGCGACAAACAGCTCGCGCTGGCGATCGGCAATCAGCAACACGTGATAGTACAGAACTTGTACGTAACCGATGAGCGCGGCCACAACGAGGATCTGCAACGCGAGCGCCGCGGGAAGGAAGCTACCGCGATACAACAGCTCAATGATATCTCGAGATCGCATGAAGACAAGACACGCGAGCAACACGGACAGCGTGATCGTGACACGCCCCCACGTGATCCAATACCGTACAAACCGCTCCGGAGCTCGCTGTCGCGCCTCCGACAAGGCCGGGAACACCGCAGACGCGATCAACCCCATTGGGAACAGCATCAAGCCGTAGATCTTGTCGGCGGCATTGTACCATCCGATTTCGGCGAGCCGGCCAAGATACCCGAGCGTGACGGCACCGATGTTCTGGTTCAGATCACCGGACGCTCGCCCCAGAGCGATGTAGAGACCGATCCCCAGATACGCTCGCCAGATCTCACCCTGCACCCGAGGTCGCGGACTGAGAGGGAGCTTCCCCGACCGCGCCACGAAAATGAACGCGCTCGCCGCGGTCACTGCAATCGCTCCGAGGTACGCGACGCCAAGGGTGAGCACCGAGCCGCGGGAGGACGTTAGCCCGAGGACCAAACCAACGAGGCAGACAGTATACACAAACCGAAAAACCGCCTCGAACTCCATCTGCTGTCGCGCCCGAAACAGCGCATAGCAGAAATTGACGAGCTCGACGAGGGCGATGTAGAGACTCAATAGGACGATCATCTGCCGGATAACTGGGTCGCGCGTAATGAGGGCGCCGCCGGCCCACACGACCATCAAGCCGACGCCGCCGATGAGAAGCTTCAAGCCGAGCAATTCGCCGAATGCGCGCTCCCGACTGCGATTGGCCGCGAATTCTCGTGTGACGGCGGTCGCGATGCCGAAGTCGAACAGCGCCGAAAAAAGTGACACAAACGAAAACGCGTACCCGTAGATACCATACCGGACCGCGCCAAACGTGCGAACGACATAGATCGTGACGAGAAAGTCGCCTAGCCCCGCTACCCCGACCGCCAGCGTCAGCCAGAACGTGTTCTTGAGGATCACCTGGCGGTGATTGACGTTACGGAACAACCACGAAGCGATCACCGTGAAGAGCCGGATGCCGCGAGGGTTTCGGCAAGGTCGACAAGCCGACGCGCGAGTGAGTCCCACGAATTGTTCTTCCCGAGCGCAGACGCGTTCGCGGCCATCGCGTCCCGGGCGATCTGGGAGAGGGTGAGGAATCTGGCCATCTGCTCGTGCAGCGACTCGGCGTCCTCGGGCGCCGCCGCGAGCCCCAACTCGTACCGTTCCACGAGCCGTCCCATCTCAGAGACGCGCGTCGCGATCACCGGCCGCCCGTACGTGCACGCACCCTTCATCAACGGGCCGCTTCCGCCCGTGTACGCCCTGGTGTACGGCAGAATCAAGGCGTCGCACGCGGCAAAATACGCCGGCACCTCCCCGTCGGGCGTGTACGCAAGCCGGAGGATCACTCGGTCGGCGATATTAAGCCGCCGAACCGTCTCGACCATCGCCTCCGCAGTGTATTCCATCGGCCATCCTGCGATCACCAGATGAAACGGTTGCACCCGAAGCCGGGCTACGGCGTCGAGCAAGTATTCGACACCCTTGTCCCGGCGGAGAATTCCGAAGAAGAGAAACAGCGGACCGTCCTCGGGCAATCCAAGTTGTTTCCGCGCGGCCCCGCGGTCCGGCATATCGGGGGCGGGGTCCGCCCCATCCGGGATAACGGCAATCGGAAACCCCGTTGAAGGCCTGAGCTGCTCACGCAATGCGTCGCGATGCCACTCACCGAGCACGGCGAGGGCTTGAATCCCGTTGCCCAGCGCCCGCCGAAACACCTCACGCTGCACAACCTTATATGCCTTTTTCAGCATCGAACCGTGATACGCGGAGAAAGAAAAATTCGACGCCCAAAGGAACATGATCACCGGGGGGATCTCGCGCCGGCTGCGCCGCAGCAGCCACGAGGACGTCATGAATTCCGCATCCATGATGGCGACGGCGTCGAACGTCTCGCGTTGGCACAACCGGATCGCAGCGCCAGTGACCGCGATGCTGTTGCGGAAGTACCCCCAGTAGTAGTAGAGAGGCGCGCGACTGACCGCCGCATCGAACCGATCGAATGCCAGGCGGCGATCGGCGATCTCCACGAGGCGAAACCGAGGGGGCACAAGCAGGTATTGGGAAACGTCAAGACGGTTCGTGCATAGCGTCACGTCATGACCCAGCTCACCTGCCGCGTGGCACAGTTTCGTCGTGTAGAGACCGTAGTGGCCGCGCTTGTCTCCGGTTGGCTGGACGACGAGAAGTTTCATCCGGGATCTGCTCCGTCTTGAGCGGCACCACCATCCCGCAACGCGCTCGCGCCCCACCCGAGCGGTCGGCACCGGGAGCGGCCGGATCTGCCTAACGTGTGATCTGCGCCTTGAGCTGTCCCTTGTTCCGCAGCTCTTCGCTGATCCATCTGTAGGTCGACGCGAGCCCGTCTTCCAGCGAGGTGCCAGGTTCCCATCGCAGCACTTCTCGCAGTCGCGTGTTGTCGCTGTTACGCCCGCGGACGCCCTGCGGCTTGGTCAGATCGTAGCGCTTGTGTATCCGCTTGCCGGCGATGCGCGCCACGATGTCGACCAAATCACTGATCGTGACCACTCGGTCCGAACCAAGATTGAGCGGCGCATGATAGTCCGATTGCATCAACCGGAACACGCCCTCGACGCAATCGTCCACGTAACAGTAGGAACGCGTCTGCCGACCGTCTCCCCACACTTCAATGGAGTCGTCCGGTCCCGCAAGCGCGACCTTTCGACAAATCGCGGCGGGCGATTTCTCGCGACCCCCATCGTACGTGCCCAACGGCCCGTAGATGTTGTGGAACCGGACGACGTACGTCCGCATCCCGAACTCTTCTGCATAGTGGGCGCACTGGCGCTCGCTGAACAGTTTCTCCCACCCGTACCCGTCTTCGGGGTCCGCGGGATATGCATCTTCCTCACGCAGCGGCATGACGTCGGGTGTCTGTTGCCGGTACCCTGGGTAGACGCACGCTGACGACGTGAACAGGAACTTGCCGACATCGTTCACGCGCGCAGCTTCGAGCATCTGTACGTTGATCAACACGTTGTCGTGCATCACCGCCGCCTTGAAGCTCGTGATGAACCCGATCCCTCCCATGTTGGCGGCGAGATTGTAGCATTCGTCAACGCCCCGTGCGGCCTGTAGACAGTCGGCCCAACGACGCAGGTCGAGAAGCTCAAACTCGTCCGCGGGCGTTCGGTCGTACTCCGGGTATTTCACGTCGACGCCCCGCACCCAGTAGCCCCGGTGTTTGAGGTACTTGACGAGATGATGTCCGATGAATCCACCGGCTCCCGTCACGACGACACGACGACCTGTGCTCACCATTGGACACCCGTTCCTCCCCTGGAGAACCGGTTCGAATAACCAGGATCACTCTCGCACAATCCGTCGGCGATCAAGACGCTCATTTCGATCTAGTAGCTATCAACCGCGATTGACTATCACCAACGGCCCCGCATGGTGAGCGCGTGCGCGATGGTCTTCAGCAGAATGACCATATCAAGCCACAGAGATTGATGCTTGATGTAATACAGGTCATACTGCAGACGGACGAGCACGTCCTCCGTCGTGGCAGCGTAGCCCTGCCGGATGAGTCCCCACCCCCCCATGCCAGGTTTCACGACATGCCGGAGCCGATACAGCGGAAGCTCGGCTGCGAACTTCTCGACGAATTCCGGACGCTCGGGCCGCGGCCCGACCGCGCTCATGTCTCCCTTCAACACGTTGAGGAACTGCGGAAACTCGTCGATATGAGTGGCTCTAAGAAACCGCCCAACGCGAGTCACTCGCGGATCGGCCTCCTGCGCCCATACGGCGCCGTGGCGCTCGGCGTCCACGACCATCGATCGGAATTTGTAGGCACGGAACACGCGTCCGCCGACACCCACGCGCTCCTGCACGTAGAAAATTGGCCCCGGTGAGTCAAGCCGAATCGCCAGGGCCACGAGCGGCAGGATAGACCCGAGGCACAAGAGCCCCAACGACGCCAACACAATGTCCATCACCCGCTTGGCGACAAGACGAACCGTGCTGTGCGTCAATTGCTCAACCGGTAGCGCCACGTACCAGTCCTCGCGCACGTGCTCCACGGGCACACGGCCGGTCAGACGCTCATACAGCACCGCCATTGGGATGACTTCCACCCCGCGCTCGACCGATTCAAGCAGTGTCTGCAGCAAGACCGAGTCCACGCGATAAGTCGTCGCGAGGACCAATGCCGAGATCTCATGTCGCTCGACGAGCTGCTTGAGGTCGTCCCTCGCACCGAGGACGGGCACCGAGCCGTTGTCCTCCCGCCGGGCACCCAGCGCCGAGGTGTCGCGCTCGGCGCCACGGCCGGCGTCGGGAGAGTGCGAATCGCTGTCCACAAACCCGACCACACGATAACTCTCGTCACCATCCTCCGCCAGTGCCTGCGCGATTAGGTGGCCGGCGCGACCGGTGCCCAGGATCAAGGCGGGCTGCCGGAACGCCGGTCTCGGGAACAGGAACGTGTGGACCGTCCGCTCGAACGCGAGCGCGCCGACGACCAGCAGTGGAAACGCGACGAGCTCCACTCGTGACGCAGGAAGTGGCGGCGTGACGTACGGAACGACCAGGTACAGCAACGCGGTGAGCAGACCCGCCTTGATCGCAGCAGCGACGCTGGCCCCCAGGCGCGCAGCGACCCTGGGTTCGTAGGCGTCGAACGTCGGTGCCATCACCAGCCAGATCAGCGCGAGCACGACAAACCACGTCGGCTGTCGGAGGACTAATGTCCAGTCCGAACGGAAATGCAGCCGAGCGCCTTGTGCGAGCGTGAGCGCAGCGAACAACGCGATAAGATCCAGCACGGTAAGGAGCAAGCGGCGCTCCGAAAATCGGAGGCGCAACCGAACCCCGGACCGGACACCCGCTTTGGTGGCAAGATGCTGCATGCTAGTTTCTCAGAAATCCTCTCCGGCGGGTGCCGTCTACCTCGCTGGACTCGCGTTCGTCACTCAACCGGCCGTCCCAGTGCCACGTAGCATACGCGCGGCCCGAGCTTTTCAGCATCGAGAATCCGCCAGCAGTCGATGACAGCCGTCAACTGCTCGCCCACATATGTTTCCTCCACGGCATGGAACTCCTGCGCGGCGGTCATGATGATGCACACCGACACGTCTCCCACACACGCCCGCGAGGACGGGGCATACGAGACGCGATCGCCCAGAACGGCGCGGGCCGGCTCGAGCGCGAGCGGGTCATAGACGGTAATCTCAAGGTCACCCGCGCCGAGGAGTTCGTCGATCAACGCTAGGGCGGGCGACTCCTCGACGATCGGGGTCCCTGCCTTGTACGACAACCCGAGGATGCCGACGCGCCGGTTCTTGCGGGGAAGATGCCGTTGCACGAGCTCGACGATGTCGTGCGTGCGCGCGCGGTTGATCTCGTCGGTGGCCTTCGCGAGTCTCGCGTCAACGCCGTGCTGCTCCGCAAAGGTCGCGAACGCGCGGTTGTCCCTCGGGAAGCACGGTCCGCCGAACGGCAGCCCACCCCTGAGGCTGTACGGCGACACGCGCCGGTCCGCCCCCAGGGCCCGCGTGATCGCGTCGATATCCGCCCCGGGCATCGCCTCGCAGATCGCTGCGAGCGTGTTCGCAAAGCTGATCTTGGTAGTCACAAACGAGTTCAGCGAGAGCTTCGTGATCTCGGCGCTGATGATCGACATCCGTGCAATCTGCGGGGTATTCTCGCAGACTTTCCGGTAGATCTCCTCCAACTGCGTGCCCGCACCGTCGCGGTTCTCTCCGATCAATACCAGATCCGGATTGAGAAAATCGGTGATCACACTGCCGAGCGCGATGAACTCTGGATTGTAGCAGACATCGAACCCGTCGTGGATCGCTCGCCCGGACGTAGTTTCGATCAGCGGAGTCAGACTTCCGTCGATGGTCCCCGGAGACACTGTGGAGGTGACGGCAAACAAGTGAGAACGCTTCCGCGAGTCCCGAAGCGCGCGCGACAGATGCATGAGCGCGTCCCGTAGATGGTGGTCGGAGAACTCCCCGTTCGGCGCACTCGGGGTCGGCACGACGAGAAACGTCACATCGGAGCGCTCAAGGGCGGTCCGATAGTCCCCGGTCGCCCGGAGACGACCGCCGGCCGCGGCCATGACCTCCGACAGCCGGGGCTCGTACATGGGAGGGATCCCGTCATTCACTAATTGGACCGTGCGCGCTTCCACGTCGACCCCGACGACGTCGAACCCGCGAGACGCAAAACACGCGGCGGTACACAACCCGAGCTTGCCGAGTCCAATCACGGAGATGCGGGTCACCGCACGTCCCCCCTCTTGTTCCGACCGGGCGCGCCGGCTCAGCGCATCGATCTGGCTGGCGCCGCCGGCAGCCTCCCGGTCGCGCCCGCGACGCGACCGTCATCCACAGACGCGATCATTCCGAAGAACAAGCTGAACGCGATCACCCCTTCCGGAATATCCACGACCGGATGAAGGAGGTTCGCAACCAGCAACGTCACGAGCCCCATGGCACCGATGGTCGCCGCCGGCCAACCCGCGCCGCCTGGCCGCGCATGCGCGCGCCGCCACGCCACCCGCAGCGCCCACGCGTTCATCGCCAGGAACAGGAGCAGGCCCGTGACGCCAGACCTGATCAGTAGATACCCATAACCGGCCGACACGTAATGCCAGGCCGATTGTGCTTCGCTCGGGGTCGGCCCCCCGGTGGGAAGGCGGGTGCCGAGCCCGGTCCCGAACACCGGATTTCTCTTCACCAGCGGGATCGATGCCGCGACTTCGTGGACACGAAATGCAAGCGATCCGTCGCTCGCGATAAGTCCCCACCGCATCGCCCCAAAACTAGCCCACCGGCTGATCCACCGACCTCCGGTAACCGACCCGAGGGCCAACGCGGCCGCGATCAGGCACACGGCGCCAACCACGGCCAGCGGTCGGAGCCGGATCGCCCGCAATCCGGAGACCGCGACGACCATGACCGCGGCGAACGCCGCCACCCCCTGGATGAACCGCTCCGCGGTCGCCAGAATGTACCATGCCAAGATGAACGACGCAAGGGTCCAGCCCGCCGCGGCACCCCGGCCCCGTGCCGTCAGCACACCGACGAGCCCAAGCAGGAACGCGACGGCGGGGGTGATCCACTCCAGGTATTTCACGAGGAGCACACCTCCCGTCCAGCCCTGAAGCTTCAGCAGCTCGTCGGGATAGCCGGGGATCGGCAGATACCCCTCGACGTGCGCAAACACCGCGGCCGCGGAGACCGCCGCACCGATCACAAACGCCGCGGCAAAGGCGCGGTAGTCTTCCGCGTGATAGCCTCCCGCGACGAACGCGAGCGCGAGCGCGTAGAATGCCAGGCCGCGCGCCTCGCGCAGCGCGTAGAACGCGGCGTCGGGATCGCGCATGCCCATGAGGAACGGCACTGTCATGAACACAAGAAAGGCCGTGATCCAGAGAGCCGCCGGCGTCCGCCGCCGGATGGCGCCGACGATCCGCGGCAGCGCGAGAAGGACCGCAACCCCGACGAGCGCGTCCACGAGGTTGATCGTGGCGTTGCCGATCGTGAGCAGCGGAAACAGCCGGAGCGTGTACCACGGAATCATGGCCCCGACGACGCACACCGCCATCAGCGCCCATCTATCCAGCGCCGCAACGTCGAGCGACCGGCGCGACCCCTGCACAGCATACGTCTCGGGGCCGCGCCGCGCCGGGGCCGCCGTCGGCCCTGAAGCGCTCATGCCTCCGCCGTCACGCACAGATGCCAGCCGAAGTGGCGCTCCAACCACCGGAACATCGGCGCCGGCAGGACGCGATAGTACCACACGCGCGTGTACCGGTATTCGGTGTAGTCGGGAAACCGATATGGGAAGATGTGGTCGACCCACATCTCCCGGATGCGAAGTCCGCGCAGCAACGACGGCATCTCCCGGGGAAGATACGTGTACGTCACCGGGCACCCCGTCTGGGCCTCCGAGTATCTAGCCACGACGCGCGGCAGGTCCCACACGCGGCCCTTTCCATGGCGCACGAGAATTCCCATCACCTTCGAAGACCGCCGATGGTATACCATGATCTTCAGCGTGCTCCCCGGCCGCATGTACCGGCGAATCTGCTCGATCGCACGAGGCGGATGGGGCGTGTGGTGGAGCACGCCGAACGAGTAGACCAAGTCGTACGGTTCAATGGGCACCACTCCGGTCAACGTTTCCGCGTTCGCGACGTGAAACGTGATCTGCCGCTCGAGGCCGTACACGTGCGCGCGCTGCCGGGCGATCTCCACCGATCGCTCAGACAGATCCACCGCAGTCACGCGCGCGCCGTGGCGCGCGAAGTTGATCGTGTCGGTGCCGATCCCGCAGCCGATCTCCAGGACGCGCTTCCCTTGCCAGCGCGGGAACTCCGCAAATCGGGGGATGTGAGGCTCGACGAGGTACTTCCGGGCCTCAACCTCATCGAAGTACTCGCGCGTTCCTACATCGCGCGGCGAATGCCGGATATTGCACGGTCGCGCGTTCCAGTACTCGGCCACACTCGTGATTGGAACATCCGAGAACGATCGCGCCACATCCGTATTAAAGCATAGGTCCATTGGGATTGGAAGCCCGCGGGGTGTCTGCGCCGACGGTTACGGTGCGGCCGTTCGTGGAACCGGACCCGTTCCTACCCCAATGTAGGCGAACCCGAGCGCTTCGAGGCGTCGCCGATCCAACATGCGCGCCATGTCGAGCACGAACGGGTGGCGCATCTCGGAGAGGATTCTCGCGTAGTCCAGCGCCTCGAACTGCGGCCATGGCGTGACCACCACCAACGCGTCCGCACCGGCCGCCGCCAGGTACGGATCCCGGCTGAACTCAAACGGCGGCAGGTCGGCGATCTCCGTCGGATCCGCCTGCGGGTCGGCGGCGGCCACCGCTGCGCCGGAGGCAACCAAGCGGCGAATCACTTCCACGGCGCCGGAACGCCGCAGCGTGCTCGTGCCGACTTTGTACGTGAGACCCAGCACACCGACGCGGCGTCCCTCAAGCGCCCCATACGCCTGCTGTAGCCACCGAACCGGAAGTGTCTTCTGATCGTCGTTGACGCGCAGCACGGCGTCGAACAAATGAGGGACGTACCCATGCCGGCCGCCCAACGCCTGAAGCGCCTTGATGTCGCGCGCCAGCGTCCCGCCGGCAAAGCCCATCCCCGGCGTCAACGGCACGTGCGGACCGACCCGGCGCTCGAGCCTGAGCGCCGCCAGGAGCGCATCGAGATCAACGCCCTCAAGTTGGGCGAGATTGGCCATCTCGTTCACGTAGCTGATGGACGTTGCCAGAAACGCGTTGATTGCGTGTTTGATCGTCTCCGCAGTCGCGAAGTCTGTCCGGACGCGTGGTGCGTCGACGCGGGCGAACACCCGATCCACGGTCTCGTAGGCGGCGCCGTCGCGGGCGCCCACGACGAGCATGTCGGGCGTCAGGTAGCGCTCGATCGCCTGCCCGAGCCGGATATTCTCCGGCACGCAGGCGACGAGAACCTGCCCCGGCCGTGCGGCCTCAAGTGCGGCGCGGATCAACTCGCAGCTGCCGACCGGGACCTGGCTCTGCACCAACAACAGCGCGCCGGACGGCAGCCCGTTGCCGACCCGCTGCGCTGCTTCTCGGACGATCGAAGGATCGGCCTCGTCCTCAGAGTTGACAGGCGTGTCGTACGCAATGTACCCGACGTCAGCTTCTCGAACCGCTTCCTCCAGATCTCCCGAGAACCGCAGAGTGCCAGCAGCGAGACCCGCGGTCAGCAATTCATCCAGGCCGGGCTCGCGCAGCGGCGCGCGTCCTGCACGCAGTTCCTCGAGACGACGGGGGCTTGTCTCGACTCCAACGACCGCATGCCCGAGCTTCGCGAGGCACGCCGCAGCCACGCAACCCAGGTGCCATAGACCGATCACGGCGACCCGCAGCCGCGCGTTGTCCATAGGCGCACCTCCTCTGCAGTAAGGGCACCGCCGCGAATCAGTACCCTGACATGCCGTTTGATTCCTCCGTTGCCGGCGCCGTACTACGTTTCCAAGCGGGGCTCAGCCTTCAGCGCGCCGGGAACTGTTGTTACCCGAGGCCGAGGCGTGACGGAATACTCCACCACCAACATCGAGAGCACACCCAGCATGCATCCGAATAACGACGACAGAACGAGGATCACGTGCTTCTTTGGCGCCACCGGCGCCCTTGGCGCCACCGCATCGACAATGGCGCGGACGGACTTCCCTCGCACAACGGAGGCGACGTGAGTCTCATTCCGGCGCTCCACGAGAACGCTGTACGTTTGACTCGCCGTGTTGGCCGCGCCGGCCAGGGCCGCGCGCCGAAGCTGTCCGTCGGCCAATCGCGCGCGCAAACCACCAATCTCGTCCCGTAACTGGCTGATGGTCTGCCGGATCGCGGCGCCTTCCTCCTGGGAAGCCAAGATCCGAATCTCCGCGTCTGCTCGCGCCTGATCCAGCTGAAGATACACCGGATTGAGTTCCTGGCTCTTGAGGGCAAGCGTGCTGGATTCGAGCACTCCGTGTCGAGTCACCTCGCTGGCCGCCTGCATCAAGAACGGGTCGGTGATCACAGGCTTCGTCAGGGTGAGGGTCTTGGGCTGACCCAGCAACTGCCCGTTGATCCCCGCGAGGGTCGCCGTTTGACTCCGCAACGACACCCCGAGATCCGTCAGGCGGGACTCATAGTTCGAGATTTGACCCGTAATCACGTTGACCCGAGCCTGGAGCAAGCCGAGCGGAGTCGTCACGTCAAAGTCACGGAGCGCCTTCTGCGCTCCCGCCAGATTCGCCGCCGCATCCTGCACCTGCGTCGCGAAGAAGTCATGGGTGGCATTCGCGTCGGCTTGAAGGATCGCATCGCCCGCCGCGTCGACGACGCGGGCCCAGGCGTTTCCTAGCACGGCGGTCTGCTTCGGATCTCTCCCCCGGACCACCAGTTCGACCAAGTTTGTGCCAGGAACGAGACGGGCAACAAGTCGCTCGCGGATCTCCCTGGGGGGCTGAAGGTCCTCGGTGAGCGTGCGTATCACGCCGTCGGAATTGGCAAATTCGACGACGGCCGCGGCGGGCAGATCCTGGCTGAGGACCTCGCCGATCTTGAGACCCGGGCCCGTCGGATCGGGAGGCGTCCCCACCTGCACCGGAGGCCTGCTCACGAGGATGAGCGCCTGGGCTTCGTAGATCGGCGGCAGCGTGACACCGATCAGGGCACCGATCACGACCGACGCAAGAGCAACCGCCACGCCGACAGGCCATCGCTTGACGAGAACGTCGACGAACCCTTCAATATCCATCGGCTCCCTCCCGCAATCAATCAGCCCGAGCGGACCGTCGTACCAGCTCGCCTATGGTCCCGCAACATCGTCGAGAACCACCCCCGAGCGTACACGCACAGCAGCGTCAGCCAAAATCCCGCGGCGCCATAGTAGAATCCCCTGACGGAGACCACGATGCCCACGGTGATCAGGGCCAGCGCTTGGATGTCGACGATGCGCTTCCGTTGGATCGCACGCACGAACGCCCTCGTCGCGACGACCCCCCACACGTAGCTCGCAAGGATCAGACCCACGATTCCGAAATCGGAGTACAGATAAGCTACATAGTCCGTCGTGTTGTACACGCCACGTTCAACGATGTTCGCGTAGTATGCGGGGTCGGTGCTTGAGTAGCCGCTCGCGTAGACCGACTGTCCAAACAGGTGGTCCGTGATGCCTCCCACCAGCGTGTAGAGTCCATGAAAACTGTTTTCGCCCGGCACGGTGCTCGGCAAGGGGCGTTCCACAAACCAGCTCGACGAAACGAGATTGCCGACGATATCGCCGTAGAAGTGTTGGTAGGTAACGTCCGCAATCGACCTGCTGCCGCTTCGCCACGATGTGATGAACGAGAACAGAGCCACCGTGGCAAGGACCACAACGGACCACGTGATGATGACCTTTCCGTTCCATCTCGCCTGACGCCCAATGCTTGCCGCGTAGTATGTCCCGAGAACCAGGAGGATGATCAGGCGGAGTCCGCCCTTGTCGGCGGTCGATAGATCATCGAGGAACGCCGCAACAATCGTGGTTGCGGCCAGCGCCGTCGCGAGGGGCGTCCTCTTGTAGGCCATGAGAACAGCAAGATTGAGAATCGCCAAGTTTGCGAACACGGTCGTCAGATCGGACCACGCGGGAAACGCAACGCGGCCGGCGATAAAGTCGGCCCGAATCGCCCCGAGACTAGCGAGAACATTGCCATACCGAGCATGGACGAGCACCAATTTGAATCCCACAAGCCCAAGAAGAGCGAGGACCTGCCACGTCGCGAGCGCAAGGAGACTGCTTGGACCCACGTCGTCTCGACGCGACGTGTGTTGACGGCGCCGTGCCATCGCGTGTGCTAAGAGAATCGTCACCGAACCCACAATGAACGCGAGAAAGCTCAGACCGTGGAGGAGATATGCATAACCGCTCACCTGAGACGAGAAGAACCGATACACTGTCTCGTCGATCAGCACGAAACCAAACATACCCGTCCATATCGCGAGGAATATGGTGGAAGGAGTAAAGAGGTGGCCTACGAGCATCACGGATAGCAGGCCAGAAGCGGCCAGAAGAACCACACCGATCCAAATAGCCACGCGAGGATTCCCCCAAGCAGATACTGCGTCCCGTCACGAACTTCGCGACGGCAAGTTCCGTCACAAATGCGCTTCTTCCTCCTTTCGATTCACATTAAGCGTCAGACTTCCTCACTTGATCTATCGAACATTTGATTGACAATTTGACGACATTTTACAGAATGCGGGATAGTTGACGACTTGAGCGAGGCATTTATGGACGAATCGAGAGCGGTGTAGTTGGCGTGCGAAGGAATAACGACGAGGCGGCGAAGTCAGCGAGCGCGTGTGGCCGAGGCTAGGCGCACCGCAGCACCCACCTCTTCCTGAAGCCGATCGAACGTAAACCGCTCCAGGACCCAGCGACGGCCGGCGTCGCCCATGCTTGTGCGGAGCGCGGCGTCGCGTGCCAAGCCGGCAATCGCCGCTGCCACGGCACGCACATCGCGGCCGTCCACGACGACGCCGGTCGTGCCGTCCTGCACGGCCTCCGGCGCACCACCGCCCGCGCCCGCGATCACGGGCCTCCGAAACGCGGCCGCCTCGAGATACACGATCCCGAACCCCTCGCCGGCCCAGCCGCCCGGACGCAACTCCGCGACCGACGGCATCACGAACACATCGCAATCACGGTACCATGCCGCAAGACCGTCCGCCGGCACGCGGCCCGCGAAGCGTACGGCGTCCGCCACGCCGCGGTCGCGTGCGACTACCTCGAGACGAGGCCGGTCGTCGCCGTCGCCGACGATCGCATAACGCACCGGCCCGGCGGCGGCGATGACGTCCGGAAGCGCCGCGATCACCGCATCGCACCCCTTGTACCGCTCCTGCGCCGAGAGCCGCGCGACCGTGAGCAGCGTGACCCCGGTGTGGCTCGGCGGCGCGTCGGGCTCCTCCAACGCCCGCCGCAGCATCGCGGGATCGACCGCCGGGTAGATCACCACCACCCGGTCTTCGGCGACGCCGTGCTCGCGGACGAGCGCGCGAGCCGTGAATCGGCTCACCGCGACCACCCGCGCCGCGCGCCGCAGCGCCACCCGCCGGCGCGGTCCGAGCGACCCCCACACCTCGATACCGTGTGCGAACACGACATACGGCGTCCCGAACAACCGGTGCAGGATCAAGCCGATGGGGGCGACGGCGACGTGGCTGCACACGAAGAGGTCGTACCCGCGGCCGCGTCGGAGGACATCCGCCACGAACCGCGCCTGTGCCGGCGCAGTGGAACGGCTCGCCGCATGTCCCAGGTACCGCACCGCCGAACCGCGGTCGGGGACGTCTCCACCGAGAAAGGACAAGACCTCGACCTGGGCGCCGGACGCCGCGGCGGCTTCCGCGAACATCCGCGTGTACGCTTCCGCTCCGCCGAGACCCAGGTATCTCGTGGCGAGAATCAGGATCTTCATCGATGCCCCGAGCGACGTCGAGCGCCGGACCTCGTCCGACCGCAGACCGCGGGAGTGGCCGTCACCGCGCTCGAACGCGCAAGGCCCGGCGCCTCACGCAGCCAACTCGCGGGAGTCGACGCCGCGCAGCCACCGCGCGAGCACTACGAGCGCCCAGAGACGGGACCAGTGGCTGTGGCCGGCCTCGAAGCGCGCGCGCAAGCGTCCGACAGCGTCGGGCCGGAACAGGCCCGCACCGCCGCCGAGCGTCTCGTCGACCTGCCTGCGCAGCGGCCCCCGCAGCCACTCCCCGATCGGAAACGTAAATCCGCGCTTCGACCGGCCGACCTCGGGCGGCAGCCAGTCGCCCAGGGCGCGCAGGAGCAGCCACTTCGGTGGATGCCCGTTCACGCGAAGGCGACCGGGGAGCCGTGCCGCAAATTCGACGAGGGGGTGGTCCAGAAACGGCACGCGGACCTCGAGGCTGTGCGCCATGCTCATCACGTCGGTGTCCCGGAGCAGCTGATTGTGCATGTAGCCGCGCAACTCGAGCACGCTCGTCGCCGCCACGGGATCGTCCGGCACGTCCGCCGCAAACGCCCCGAGCGCCGCGGCGGCGTCGAGGTGCCCGCACGCCTCGCGCACGGCCCCCGGGCGCAGCAAGTCGCTCGTCTCATCCTGGCTGAGCAGGCCCCGGATCACGAGATACGTGGACCGGACCGTCGGCGGCATGCCGAGACCCTCCCGCAGCTTCGCGGAGCGCGGGGACCGAACCGCGCCGAGCGCGGACGCCACAAGCGGCCTCACAAAGGGAATGCGCCCCGCGGCGCGTTGCCAGGCGAGCAGCCTGGGCAGCTGCCGGAACGACGAGTACCCGCCGAACAGCTCGTCGCCTCCGAGTCCCGAAAGCGCCACGACCGTACCGGAGCGACGGGTCACCTCGGAGACGTAGTAGGTATTGACGCCGTCCACGCTCGGCTGGTCCATCGCGCCGATGATGCGGTCCAGGTCGTCCGCGAGATCCTGGCCGGACACCATTCGAGCGGTGTGCTCGGTCTCGTACCGGACGGCGACGCGCGCGGCGTCCGCCCCCTCGTCGAACTCGGCTTCGGGAAATGTGATCGAGAACGTGCGAACCCGTGCGTGCCCGGCCTCGCGCATCGCCGCGACGATTGCGCCCGAATCGAGCCCGCCACTCAGGAACACGCCCACGGGACGATCACTGACGAGGTGCCGCGTGACGGCGTCGAGGAGGTGTTCCCGGAGCTCCCCGGCGCATGCCGCCGCGTCTGGCAAGCCCGGGTCGGGGGCCGGGACCTGCCAGTACGGCCGCGGGACGCGTTCGGCCTCGCCCTCGGCCAGCACCAGCGTGGTCGCGGGCGGCAGTTCGTGCACGCCTTCGAACGCCGTAAGCGGGCCCGGCACGGACCCGAGGCGGAGAAACGCCGCCACCGCCACGGGATCGACCGGGAGGGGTCCGGGCAGGACGGCGCGAATCGCCCGGATCTCCGAGGCGAACAGCCATTGCCCCTCGCGGCGCGTGTAGTAGAGCGGCTTGATCCCCAAACGGTCGCGCGCGAGGGTCAGCCGCCGCGTGCGCCCGTCCCACAGCGCGATCGCAAACATCCCCCGCAACCGGCGCACCATGTCGATCCCGTCGCGGAGGTACAGGGCAAGCATGACCTCCGTGTCCGAGTGCCCGACGAACCGGCGCCCTTCCCGCTCCAATTCCTGGCGCAGTTCCTGGAAGTTGTAGATCTCTCCGTTGTAGGTCACGGCCACGTCGCCGTCCGCGGCCAGCATCGGCTGGTGACCGGCCGGCGACAGGTCGATGATCGCGAGGCGGCGGTTTCCCAGCGCCACCCGCCCCGCCGGATCCGCCCAGACACCCTCGTCGTCCGGGCCCCGGTGCGCGAGCGACGCGGCCATGCGCGTGGCGGCCGACCTCAGAGGATCGGGGTGGCCTCCGCGCTCCTGGTAGATCCCGCAGATGCCGCACATGTTACGACCGGCCTCCCGTACGTGCGGCAAACCATTCCAGCGTACGCTCGAGCCCCTCCCGCAGTGAGATCCTGGGCTCCCATCCGAGCAGCGTCTTCGCCCGTGTGATGTCGGGACGGCGCTGCATCGGATCGTCCTGGGGGAGCGGCCGGTACACGATCTCGCTTCGGCTACGGGTCATCGCGATCACCTTTCGCGCAAACTCGAGCACGGTGATCTCCTCGGGATTCCCGAGGTTGACGGGGTCGTGCAGGTCGGAGCGAAGCAGGCGCACGATGCCGTCAATCAAATCGGTGATGTAACAGAAACTCCGCGTCTGGCTGCCGTCCCCGTAGACGGTCAGCGGCTCGCCGCGCATCGCTTGCGTGAGCAGTGTGGGGACCACCCGTCCGTCGTCCGGGCGAATCCGAGGGCCGTAGGAATTAAAAATCCTCGCGATCGCGGTATTGACGCCGTGATAACGATGGTACGCCATCGCCATCGCCTCCGCGAACCGCTTCGACTCATCGTAGCACCCGCGCGGTCCGACCGGGTTGACGTTCCCCCAGTAGGTCTCGGGCTGCGGAGACACCTCGGGGTCGCCGTACACCTCCGAGGTGGATGCCAGGAGAAACCGGGCGCCCTTGGCGCGCGCCAGCCCCAACGTGATCCAGGTCCCGAGCGCGCCGGCCTTGAGCGTCTTGATCGGGTGGGTCAAGTAGTCCACGGGGCTCGCCGCGCTGGCGAAGTGAAGGACGCAATCGACCGGCCCCGGCACCTCGATCGGCGTCGTGATGTCGTGCTGCCGGAACTCGAATCGGGGGTCGGCGATGTGGGCAAGATTCTCCGCCCGTCCGGTAAGGAGATTGTCCACGCAGAGCACGTGCGCGCCGTCCGCCAGCAGCCGGTCGCACAGGTGCGACCCGACGAAGCCCGCGCCGCCGGTGAGGACGACCCTCATCGGCCCATCCCAACGTAGTGAAACCCGAGTGCCCGCGCCTGTTCGGGATCGAAGAGGTTTCGGCCGTCGATCAGCACCGGACGCCGCACGATCTCGCGCAGACGTGCGAGGTCGACCTTCCGGAACTCGTCCCACTCCGTCATGAGCACGACGGCGTCGCTTCCCCGGGCGGCCTCATACGGATCGGCATAGTAGGCGATGTCCGGCAGGAGGCGGCGCGCGTTGGCCTCGGCGACCGGATCGCATGCCCGGACCTGCGCGCCCTCCCGCACCAAGCGTTCGATCACCGGCACGGACGGGGCGTCCCGCATATCGTCGGTGTTGGGCTTGTAAGCCAAGCCAAACACCGTCACGATGCGATTCGCGAGCACCCACAGCGCGTCCTTGAGGTGGCGGACCAGAAGGTCTCGCTGCGTCTCGTTCACCCTGGCGACCTCTTCCAGCAGGCGGAACTCGTAGCCCGCCTCGTGTGCGATCCGCACGAACGCGGCGACGTCCTTGGGAAAGCACGATCCGCCGTACCCCACCCCGGCGTTCAGGAAGGCGCGGCCGATCCGGTCGTCGTGGCCCATCCCCTCCGCGACCATGCGGACGTCGGCGCCGACCCGCTCGCACACGTTCGCCACCGCGTTGATGTACGAGATCTTCATCGCCAGGAACGCATTGCTCGCGTGCTTGATCAGCTCCGCGGTGGCCAAGTTCGCGACGAGGAGCGGGCAGTCGAACGGGCGGTAGACCTCACGGAGCAGCCGCTCGGCGCGCTCGCTCTGGACGCCGATCACAATCCGGTCGGGGTGCATGAAGTCGTAGATCGCCGACCCTTCCCGCGTGAACTCCGGGTTGGAGGCGATGTCGAACGGCACGGTCCCGCCGGTCAGCAGTTGGATCTGGTCCCGGATGCGCTCCCCGGTTCGTACCGGCACCGTACTCTTCTCGACGATCAGCCGGTAGTCACGTAGCGACTCCGCGATCGTCTCGGCGACCGCCGCCACGGCGGTGACGTCGGCGTCCCCGCTCTCCAGCGACGGCGTCCCGACGGTGATGAAGATCACCTCGGACTCGCGCACGGCCTCCGCGGTGTCGGTCGTGAACCGGAGGCGCTTCCTCTCGGCGCCGCGCGCGAGCAACTCCTCGAGCCCGGGCTCGAAGATCGGAGACCGCCCCGCCTGAAGCGCGCGAATCCGTTCGGCGTCGCGGTCCACCCCAATCACGTCGTGGCCGAGATCGGCGAAGCACACGGCCGCCACCAACCCGACGTATCCCGTTCCGATCACGCTCAGTCGCATGGTCGCCCCTGTCTCCCTCGGCTGTCCAGCAACGCCCCGCGCGGTTTGGCCGATCGCGGCCTCATGGTATCATCCGCCCGTGGGGGGCGCAATTTCCGAGCACGTTCCATTGGATCAGGTCTCGGTCCTCGCGACAACTCGTCGATCCCGCCGCCGTCCCCAGCGCTCCGCGATCGCCGTGATGGCCCAGTACACAACGAGCGCGTGGATGACGCCGCCGACCATCAGGCTCAGGTTCGACTCCCCGTCCACGGCGGTCGCGACGATGACGGCGCCGATGAGCAGGTTGCCGGGCGCCGCGTGCTCCCCGACCCAGTAGGTCCAGATGCCTCGCAGGATGATGCCCACGAACGCGGCAGAGAGGACCACGCCGGTCCACCCTCCATTGACCCATCCCTCGGTGACCATCGGGAGGTTGTCGCTATGGGTGGTATCCGTCGGGTCGAGGAACTCGTACCGGTGGCCGTAGAACTGCCCAGCGTCCTCTCCGGGCTTGTCTTTCCAAAATACCCTCGGAACAAACTTGCTTATGAGAGGCACGTACGTCGCGCCGCGAGCGAACGGCACGGCGCTGGGCGTCTCCTGCACCACGTAGGCAAGATCCGCAAGACGGTTGATCCGGTTCAGGCCTCGCCACGCGAGGTATTCGAGATCGCCGAGCGCGCCCGGTGCGCGGTGAAACCGCAGGCCGCCCTCGTAGACGTCGTATACGGCCATCTTCTGCGCGTACGCTTGCGCGGCCGCGGCGGCGGTCGGCGCGCCGGACGGCTGGGTCGCCGGCTGCTGCGGGTGGTGCGACAGAAAGCCGAGGCGCTGGTAAGCGTCCGTACCGTAGAAGCGCGCCCGCAGGTATTCTTTCGCCGGGAACGCCGCGGCAACCACGAGCGTCATCGCGACTGCGGCGAACGCCAGCCGGCGCCACGGAACGCCGAGCACACACATGCCGTACAGGAGCATCACGATCGTGAACGCAGCCGGCGCCACCTTTGCGAGCGCCAACGGCGTCAGCACCGAGACGGCGAGATCGAGGGCGAGCAGCACCCACACGGCCACGACCCGCCGGGGCGCCTGTGGGGATCGCGGTTGCCGCAACAGGTAGACACCGAGGATCACGGCGAGCGCGGGCATGAGGGAAAGTTGGTGCACAAAATCCTCGATCGCCGCCGGCAGGGCGATCACTTCGTGGACCAGAGCGATCGCGCCGCCCACCAGCGAGAACACGACGAACGCGATCCACACGACGGACGGCGTCCATTCGCGCGCGGCCGCCCGGGCCCGTCCGGGCCACAGCACGATCGCGAGCGCGACGCCGAACCAGGCGGCGCACACCGCCAGCGCCTGCACAACGTCGCGCGCGGCGACGTAGATCGACCGGTCGTGGTTGAGATAGGCGATCATCGGCACGCGGTAGAACAGCGGCGGGAGAAAGAAGAACAACATCGTTGGCCCGAACGTGAAGACGGCGAACGCCAACCGCCCCGTGATCCCCGTCCGGGCCGCCGTGGTGCCGGGCGCAGGGGCACCGACGGGTCCCCGGCCGCCAGCGTCGGGCGAAGTCGCGCCAACTGACGGGGGCGCGGGACTCACGACCAGCGCCAACAGCAGCCACAGTCCGGCGCTCGTACTGATGGAGAAGAGCGTGTTGTCCGCCAGTTGATCCACCAGGAGGCCGATCCACAGCGCGCCGACGACCGCGCGAAGCGGATCCCCCCCCGGCGGCGCGCGTCGCCCGGTGCGAAACCATTCGCGCACGGCAACGAGCCCCACCCAGCAGGCGGCAAGCAGGCCAAGGAGGCCGGTCTCCACGGCGAGATTGAGGCCCATGTTGAAGGCGAACGGTTCGGAGCTCATCGAGGGATCCTTGCGCTGGTCGTAGGCGGTCTCGAACGTGCCAAAGCCGGTCCCGAGCAGCGGGCGCGCGGCGATCATCTGCAGGGACGTCTCCCAGATGCGCACCCGGTTTCCGGTGACGTCGCTCATCGTGTATCGGACGCGGGACATCAGTTGGGGGGACGCCGTCACGATGAGGACCAGCGCCGCGAGCCCCACGCCGAGAATCATCACCGCGAGGCGCGGTCGCGTCCGCAGCTCCTTCCACACCAGATAGATGACCGCCGCGACCCACCCAACCAGCGAAGCTCGCGATGCGCTCGCAAGCAGCGCGGCAAAGCCGAGGACGGCCGCGGCGAGCCAGAGCAGCCGCCAGCGGCCGCGCGCCCGAAACGCGAGACCGAGCGCGAGCACGCTTCCGAGCAGCATCGTCGTGCCCAGCCCGTTCGGCCCGACGCCGTGGAAAATCTGCGCGCGGTCGGGGACGATCGGGCCGTGGTTGAGGCGAAGGTGGTGGGTGGCGCTGTAGGCGAGGCCCGCGAGCGCCGTGACGGCGGACCCCATCGCCCACACGCGCAGCAGTGTGCGGCGCACCCCGGGGTCGCGACGCAACAGCCACGTGAGTCCGCCGAAGTACACGGCGCCGGAGATGATCAGCATCAGGGTCACACCGAGCGCGAGCGATCGATACGGCGACATCGCCGCGGACGCCAGCAGGACCGCGCCGAACACCGCAAGCGGCAGGTCCACCGCGGTCGCCCCCCACAGCCATGTCTGCCGGCGGGCGAGGCTCCACAACTGGCCGAAGAAGAGCAGGGCAAACCCGATCGTAGAGTACCCGGCGGCAAAGAACGCGGCAATGGCCACCCCGGCCCAGCGCACGTAGGCCGTGAACGCGCCGGCGTGACCCGGAAGGCGCATCGGCACGGTGGTCGGCCGGTTGAGATCGACCGTCACGACGCCCTCAGCGACCGCGACATCAGGCCGCGCGGCAACCCGTCAGGCCGAATGGTCGTCACGTCCGGACGCGGTCCGAGCCCGTCCCGATTCGCGCCCTCATCTCTCGCACGAGCGTGGCCACGACCTCGTACCGTCCAAACGAGGGCATCAGGTACGCCCCGTCGATCCGGTCGAGCAGCGCGAACAGCAGCTCGCGGGCGAGACGGAGACCCTCCTCGCGGCCGGCGTTCCCGGCGGCCTGCATGCGGTCCCGCACCCACTGCGGGATCGTGATGCCCGGCACCTCGTTGTGGAGGAACTCGGCGTGCCGGAAGCTCTGAAGCGGAAGCACGCCGACCAGGATCGGGACCGGCAGCCGGCCCACGCGGCGCTCGAACCGATCCAGCACCTCGGGCTCGTAGATCGGCTGGGTCATCAGGAAGTCCACTCCCGCCTCCAGCTTGCGTTCGAGGCGGGGCAGCTCGCGATCGAGGGTCGCCGGGTGCATGTCGAGCGCGGCGCCGATGAGGAAGCGCGCCGGATGCCCGATCGACTTGCCGGCCAAGTCGAGCCCCTCGTTGAACTGCTTGATGATGCGGGCGAGGCCGGGGCTGTCCACATCGTACACGGCCGTCACGTTCGGATAGTCTCCGCGCGGGGGCTCCCCGGTGAGCGCCAGGATGTTGCGCACCCCCATGGCGTGCGCGCCGATCAGGTCCGCCTGCAGGCCGACGAGGTTGCGGTCGCGGGTCGTGAAGTGGATGATCGTCTCGATCCCGACGTGCTGCTGGATGAGGAAGCACATCGCGAGCGCGCTCATCCGCACGCGGCCGATCGGGCTGTCGCCGACATCGATCACGTCCGCGCCGGCCTCCTTGAGCAGGCGCGCCCCCTCCAGGTCTTTCGTCGCGTCGAGCCCCTTCGGCGGGTCGACCTCGACGCTGATCACGAACGTCTTGCGGAGTTTCCGCGCAAGCTCGCTCGGTTCGTCCACGGCCCGCAACGCAGCCTCCGGCGCCGGGGCCGCCGGCAGCGTCGCCGGCCGCGGCGCCGCGGTGGGGCGCAGATCGGCGATCGCGCGTGCGATCGCCGCGATGTGTTCGGGGGTCGTGCCGCAGCACCCGCCAACTAGGACCACGCCTGCTTCGACCATCTTCCGCGCGTATGCGGCGACGTGTTCGGGCGACGACACATAAAGATAGCGGCCGTCGACGAGCGTTGGGAACCCGGCGTTGGGCTGCGCCGAGAGCGGCGTGCGGGTCACCGCGGCCATCTGCTGCACCACCTCGAGCATCGGCACCGGCCCCACGCTGCAGTTCGCGCCGATCACATCCGCCCCGAACCCCTCCAGGGCCGCCACGACCTCGGCGGGGCTGTGCCCGTAGCGCGTGCGGCCGTCCTCGGTAAACGTCATCTGCGCGATCACGGGAAGGTCGCACGCCGCCCGCGCCACCCGCACCGCCTCCTGGATCTCGGTGAGGTCGGCGAACGTCTCCAAGATCAACACGTCCACGCCGCCCTCGACAAGCGCATCGATCTGCGCGCGAAATGCCGCGTGCGCCTCCGATGGGGTGATCCTCCCGAACGGGGCGACCGGCCGGCCGAGCGGCCCCACCGAACCAGCGATCAGCACCGGTCGCCCGAAGACGTCACGGGCTTCCTTCGCGATCTTGGCGCCCTGCCAGTTGAGGTCGCGGACCCGGTCGGCGAGCCCGTGAGCGGCGAGCCGCATCGCGTTGGCGCCAAACGTGTTGGTCTCGATCATCTCCGCGCCGGCGCGCAGGTAGTCGAGGTGCACGTTGAGGACCAGCTCGCGCTGGGTCGCGTTCAGCGCGTCGAAACAGTGGTCAAAGGGGACTCCCCGCGCGTACAGCAGGGTCCCCATCGCCCCATCGCAGAGCAGCGGCCCCTGCGCCAGACGTGCGCCGAGCGGATGGTCCGGCCGGCTCACGGCTTCAGCTTCACCGGAGCGCCCCCGCACACGTCGCAGGGCTGCGAGTAGTCGGTCTGACTGCTCAACACGAAGGTGCCGTTGTCCTGGTGGAACGTCCGGATCGGGAACGGGACCGGCCACGTACGAAAGTCCACGACCGGGTTCATCTGCCGCTCGAGCTTGTCGACCAGGACGTACGGGACGGGGATCGAGTTCACGAGCAGCGCCTGGAGGTGGAAGAACACCTCGGGCGCTCCGTAGACCTGGAACACGCCCTGCATCCGCACCCGCGTGGGAACACCGTTGTACAGGACCGTCCCGGAGGCCAGGATCGTGTCCTCGCGCGCGACGAGCCGCACGTCCCGCACCGAGCCCTCGTGGTTGAGGAAATCCTGCACGCTCGCGAGTTGGAGCTTTCCGTAGATGGCGCTCTCGCGCACGTCCTGCACTTTCAACTCGCCGGCCCGGAGTGCCTGCGGATCGAAGCTCACCCCGACCAGGCGGATCCAGAGCTGATCGATGTGCATCCCCTTGATGTCTGGATGCTCGGCGTAGATGCTGATCCGCGCGTAGCCTCCCTCATAGAGATCGGGGACCACGTCGAGACGCAGCACCGGGGGGTTGTCGAGCAGTTGGGTGAAGATCGGCTTCAAGACCGACGTGTCGGCAATCGTCAGCGCGGCGTTCCCAACCGACACGGCGCCGGCCACACACGCTACGATCGAGAGCGCCGCGAGATACCGGAACATCTCAACCCTCCGTTCGGGGACGTCAGCACCCCTCCCGCTGGTGGGTGGACAACCAATTCTAAAGTATAGACTAGATGCGCGGCGCAGACCAGGGCGTTGGCACACGTGCACGCTCTCGGGACACGCGCGAGATCCCTACGGACCGCCCTAGGGGAAATGGCTCGGCGCGCCGCCCCCAAGCTGGAACTGCGTCGACGCGCCCGGGAGCGTGTTCACGCCGACCGTGATGTACCAGGTGTTGCTCGCGGGACTGCTCGGGAACGTCCGATACAACAGGCCAAGCGACAGGCAGTCGCACGTGCCGTTCACGGCATAGTCGACCTCGGTCAAAAGCGACTGCGTGAGGTTGTAGGTCGCCGCCGTGGTGAACACCAACGACGGGCTGATATTGAAGTTCAACGACATGTTCGTGGTCGTTTGCAGGCTGTTGAAGTCGTACGCCACGTTCCAACTGCCGGATTGAAACAATCCGCGGATGGGATAGTAGGAGTAGGTCAGGGTCACCGCGCTCGCGTTGTTCAGGCTGTCGAACGAGAACGGATCGAAGGGTCCGCCGTTCGTGACAAACTGCGACGGGTTGATCCCGGTGATCGACACGAGGTTGTACGACAGCGTGGCCGAACTGACCGGGTTCAGCACCTGGGACAGCGCGGCCTGGACCGAGTAGATGTTGCGCTGCTGCCCCGTCCCGTAGTAGTCGTACTTGTAGTACGCGCTCGCCGCGGCGCTCAGCACCTTGGACAACTGGAACGTGTTGCTCGACACCGTCACGATCCCGTCGGCGCGCGTGGTGTCCACGCCGGTCAATTTCTCGTGGTAGTCTCCGTAGTGCGCCTCGAACTGGTACGATGCAGGCACGCCCGGGATGTCGTGGCCGTCGTACACGAGATCGATCGAGTTGCGATCCACGTTCGCCAGGTTGCCGTTCTGGTCGTAGAACTCCTGTCGACCGAGGTGCAACGACCACACGTGATCCGCCGCACGCTCGCTCAGGATGTTCTCGACCGTAACCAGGCTGTTTGTGCCGTAGCGCACGCGTAACTGATCGGTCGCGTCCCCCAGAAGAAAGAACTGATTGTACTCCGCGAACAGCCCGTCGAAGGTCGTATAGCCGATCGTGGGGCCGCTCTCCGCGTTCCGTCGTCGCCGGAGGGACGCAGTGTACACCGGAAGATAGGCCACCGGCACGCCGTACACATACAGCGTCGACTGATAGGCGGTCAGGTGGTCGTCGGGGATCACGACCACCCGCTTCGACTTGACGAGGAACGCGGGACGCTTCGGGTCGCACGGGGTCAGCGAGGTCATGTACCCGACGCCTTGCCCGCGCGCGGTCTCGAGCGAGTGCCCGGTCATGTTCCACGGGCCGTACTTGGACGTGGCGTTGCTCATCTGCCCCACGCGCGTGCGATAGTTGTAGGTCAGCGCATCGCCGGTCGAGGTCTGGCCGGTCTGCGCGAGCGTCACATGACCTTCGGCGTGGACCTGGCCGGTCTGGAGATTCCCGGTGAGATGGTCGGACGTGATGGTCTGGTCCGCCTGCGTGGCCTTGACGTGCCCGTCCGCGACGACATCGCCGGTCTGCGTGTTGTAGTCGATGTGATCGGCCGTCAACGTGATCGGCGCGGCCTGAGGCGCCGCGGCCGCCCCGAACGCCGGAACGACGAGGGACGCCACCAGGAGGATCGCGGCGCCGAGCGCGGTGACGCGGCGAACCGCCTCCACGAGACAGACGCGTCGCCACGCCGTCCATCTTCGCGCCGCGCCGCACACGGCGCGAATCATCGACCCGTTTGGCACGTCTCCTCCGTCGCTTCGTGCGATTCGGGGTTCACCAAGAAACCGGAGCGACCTCGGGATACCGGCGCAGCGCGTCCTCGAGCACGCGCTTGGCGCGCTCGAGCGCCTCGGGGGTGGTACCTTCCGCCCGGACGACCAACACCGGCTGGGTGTTGCTCGCGCGGACCAGGCCCCATCCGTCGGGGAACACGATCCGCGCGCCGTCGACGTCGATCACCTCATACTGTCCCCGGAACGCGCGGGTAAGTGCCGCCACCACCTCGAACTTCCGGTCGTCGGGGCACGCCACGCGGATCTCCGGTGTCGCAAAGTACCGCGGGATCTCGCTCGCCAGATCGGACAGCCGCCGCTCCGTGCGCGAGAGGATGCGGAGCAGGCGCCCGGCGGCGTACAACGCGTCGTCGTAGCCGTAGTACTCGTCGGCAAAGAACATGTGTCCGGACATCTCCCCGGCGAACACCGCGCCGATCTCTCGCATGCGCGCCTTGATCAGCGAGTGACCGGTGCGTGTGAACTCGGGACGGCCCCCCAGGCGGCGGACCTCGTCGATCAGCGCCTGCGAGCACTTGACCTCGATCAGCGCGGTGGCACCCGGATGCACGGGGAGGATCTCCCGCCAGAACAGTGCCATCAGCTGGTCGCCCCACAGGATCTCGCCGCGGTCGTCCACGGCGCCGATCCGGTCCCCATCGCCGTCGATGCCGATCCCGACGTCGGCATGGGCGTCCCTGACCAAACGGATCAGGTCGACCAGGTTGTGCGGATCCACCGGATCCGGTTGATGGTGCGGAAACGTCGGGTCGGGCTCGCAGTACAGCGGGAGCACCTCACAGCCCCAGCCGCGCAGAATCTCCGGGGCGAAGACGCCTGCCGTGCCGTTGCCGCAATCAAGTGCCACGCGCAGTTTGCGTGGACCGAGGTGGATCCGCTCTTGCAGCATCGCCGCATACGCCCCGGCCACCTCGCGCGTCTCGATGCGCCCCGCCCCCGTCTTCGCGGGTTCCCGCTCGGCGATCTCGCGGACCCGCTGGATGGCGTCTCCGTAGAGCGTCCCCGGCCCGTGGGCGAGCTTGAACCCGTTGAACTCCGGCGGGTTGTGGCTCGCGGTCACCATCATCCCGCCGTCGATCTTGAGATGGCGGAGGGCGAAGTAGAAGATCGGCGAGAGGGAGAGCCCGATCGCGGTAACGTCGCAACCGGCGTCTCGGAGTCCCTGGATCGCGGCCTCGTAGAGCGCGGCGGAGCTGGCGCGGTTGTCATGGCCCACGACCGCGCGATCCACGCCGGCGCCCCGGAGGTACACGCCGAACGCGCGGGCGATCGTCTGCCCCGCCTCGGCGTCCAGATCCTGCCCCACGACGCCCCTGATGTCGTACTCGCGAAAGATGCCCGCCGCCGGCCGCATCACCGTCTCCTCCGACACGAAGACTTTCCCGTGGGCCCTATCTCCCCCTGCACGTGAACGCTATAATGACGTTATGATAGAATTGCGGCGGCTGTCCCGGTTCCTCCGGCCGTACAGCCTGCAGTTGGGGGCGGGCGTGGGCGCCGCGGTCTTGGTCGCCGTGGCCTGGCTGTACGTACCGCGCTATTTGGGCAACCAGGCCGACGTGGTGATCAAGACGGGCAGCCTGGCGGTGCTCAACCACAGCGCGCTCGTGGTCCTCGGGATCTACGCCTTCCGGAGCGTCTGCCTGTACGTCCAACTCTCCCTGCTGGCCTACGTCGGCCACCGTCTGGTCGCCGACCTTCGCGCCGGGCTCTTCCGGCAGGTGCAGCGGTGGTCGCTCGACCGCTTCGTGACGTGGCACAGCGGGGAGATCATCTCCCGGGCGATCCAGGACACCCAACTCGTGGAAGCCCGGTTGCTCAACGGGCTCGTGGACCTGATCACGACCGTGCTCACGCTGGTCGGGATCATCGTGATGGTCTTTACGATCAACTGGAGTCTCGCGCTGCTGACGTTCCTGACCGTCCCCGTGTTCTTCCTGGTCGCGCGGCTGTTCGGCCGCGAGGTGCAGCGCAGCTCCACGAGCGCGCAGCAACAGATCGCGGCGCTGACCCGTCTCATCAAGGAGTCGGTCATCGGCGCCCGGATCATCCGCGCGTTCGTCCAGGAGTCGCGCGAGGAACAGCGCTTCGGCCAGGAGAACGACCGCACGTTCCAGGCGAACTACCACATCCGCCGGCTGATCGCGTTCGAGGTGTCGTTCGTCAGCCTGCTCACCGCGCTGTCGCTCGTGTTCGTGCTGTGGCTGGGCGCGCGGTACGTCGCTCGGCACGAGATGACGCCGGGGTCCCTGCTCGCGTTCCTCGGTTACCTCGCGCTGACGATGGACCCGGCGATGGGGATGACGCGCCTGTACTCCGAGGCACGCCAGGCGATGGCCGGGCTCGTCCGGGTCTTCGAACTGCTGGATGTCCCCGAAACCGTGACGGAGCCCGCGGACGCCGTGCCCCTGCCGCCGTTGCGGGGCCGCGTGCGGTTCCGCAACGTCTCCCTCGCCTACGAACCCGGGCGTTTCGCGCTCCGCGAGATCACGCTCGACGTGCAGCCGGGCGAGCACGTCGCGATCGTCGGACCGAGCGGCGCCGGCAAGAGCAGCCTCGTCAACCTGGTCCCGCGATTCTACGACGCGAGCCGGGGGACCGTGGAAATCGACGACCACGATCTCCGCCGCGTCACGATCGGGTCGCTCAGGCGGCAGATCGGACTCGTGCCGCAGGAGACGATCCTGTTCGCCGGCAGCGTTGCGGACAACATCGCGTACGGCCGTCCCGGCGCCACGCGGGCGGAGGTCGAGGGGGCGGCCCGCGTGGCCAACGCCCACGCGTTCATCTCGGCGTTGCCCCAAGGCTACGACACGGTGCTCGGGGAAGGCGGCATGCAGCTATCGGGCGGGCAGCGCCAGCGCCTCGCGCTCGCCCGCGCCGTGCTCAACGATCCGGCGGTGTACATCCTCGACGAGGCGACCTCGGCCCTGGACAGCGAGTCGGAGGAAGCGATCCAGGAGGCGATGGCGCGGCTGACTCGGGACCGCACCACGTTCATCGTGGCGCACCGGCTGTCGACCGTCCGAAGCGCCCACCGGATCGTGGTGATGCTGGAGGGCCGGATCGTCGAGGTCGGCACCCACGACGAGCTTACATCCCGCGACGGCGTCTACAGCCGCCTCGTGCGAGGGCAGCTCCTCGAGGAGACCGGCCGGGCGGCGCCCCCGACACCGGCGCCGGCATCGTGACGGTCGCGGTCAGCGTCATCACGGCGACGCGGAACCGCGCGCGGGTGCTGGCGCGGTGCTTGGAAGCGCTCGACGCGCAGACGCTCGACCCGGCCCGGTACGAGGTGCTCGTCGCGGACGACGCCTCGACCGACGACACGCCCGCCGTGGTCGACGCGGCGCGGCGCCGCGCGCGCTGCGCGATCCGCGCCTACCGCATGGACCGTCGCTCCGGCGTGCCGGCGGCCAGGAACGCGGCGATCCACGGCGCCCAGGGCGAGGTCGTCGCGTTCGTGGACGACGACTCGCTGGCCCCGCCGGTGTTTCTCGACGCCCACCTCGACGCCCACACCGTGCATCCGGACGGCATCGTGTGCCGCGGGCCCGTGATCGTCACGGAAACGCTGGATCGCCCGTTCGACGTCCGGGGCGGGGTGCTGGACATCTCGACCGCGTACTTCGACACGGACAACGGCTCGGTGCGGCGCGCGGACCTCCTTCGGGCGGGGCTGTTCGACGAGGCGTTCTTCCCCTACGGGTGGGAGGGCCTCGACCTCGGGTTGCGGCTGCGGCGGTTGGGGCTGCGGCGGGTGTTCCGCCGCGACGCCGTCCTCTACCACTACCGCCCGGAGGTGTCCCCCGGCACGCTCTCGGCGATGCTCGTCAAGGAGGAGGAACGGGCGCGCACGGCCCGCATCTTCTTTGCCAAGTACCCGACGCTCGAGGCCCGGTTCGCGGTGCAGTTGACACCCCTGCACCTGCTGCTCAATCTGCTGCAGCGCGGGTTCGGCGCCGTCCACGCGGGCAACGTCGAGACGTTGGTCGCGCGTACGCGGCGCTGGGGCGCCCCCGCGCTCGGCCGCGTGCTCCTCTCCGGGGTGTTGAACGAACGGTACCTCGCGGAGCTGCGCGGACGCGGTGCTCCCCGCACGCGGGCGGCGAACGGGTAGCGCCGGTGGAGATCAGCGTCGTCATTCCCACGTTCAACAGCCGGGACGTGCTGCGCCGGACGATCGCGGAGCTCACCGCGCAAACATTTCCCAAGAACGCGTACGAGATCGTGATCGCCGACGACGGCTCGACCGACGGCACGGCGGCGATGGTCGCGGATGCCCAGCGCGGCCCGGTCGCCGTGCGCTACGTCGCCCAACCCAACGTGGGCCGGTCCGCAGCGCGCAACCGCGGGGCGCGGGCAGCCCGCGGGCGCCTGCTATTGTTCATGGACGCGGACGTCTGGGCCACGCCGACGCTGCTCGCGGCGCACCACGCGCACTATCCGGCGGGCGTCCGCCGGCTCGGGGTGCAAGGCCGCGCCCTGACGCATCCGGACGCCCGCGTGAACACCTTCATGCGCGCCCGGGAGATCACCCCGGACCTCTCCATGCGACGCCGCCACAACCTCTCGCCCGTCCACATCATCACACGGAACTTCTCGGTGCTCCGCTCCGAGTTCGACGAGGTCGGGGGATTCGACGAGGGATTCACGGGCTACGGCTGGGAGGATATCGAGCTGGCGATGCGGATGCAGGCGCGGGGCGCCAAGTTCGACTACGATCCCGAGGCGCTCGGCTACCACTATCACATCGAGACGTTCGAGGGGATCTGCCGCAAGCTCCGCCAGGCGGGCGAGGGTGCGGTCTATTTCTGGCGCAAGCACAACCGGTCCCCCCGGCTCGGCCTGTTCCTGGAGATCCTGCCCGTGATGCTCCCGTTCAAGTGGTTGGTGTTCCGCACCCCCCTGTTCATGCCGCTGTTCCGGCGGCTCCTCCCCGTCGCGGAGCGGCGCGGCTGGTTGCTGCTCGCGAACGAGTGCTACACAGAGTTGATCTGGCAAGCGTACTACGACGGCGTGTTCGCAGCACTGCGGCGCGCCCCGTCGCCCTCCCCTTCCCCCGCGGTCGAACCGCGCCGGACCCAGACGCATGGAGATTAGCGTCGTCGTCTCGACGTTCAACAACCGCGAGGTGCTGCGCCGGACGCTCCAGCACCTTGCGGCGCAGCGGTTTCCCCGCGAGCGGTACGAGGTGATCGTCGCGGACGACGGGTCGACCGACGGCACGGCCGAGATGGTGCGGACGATCGCGTTTCCCACGGATCTCCGGTACCTCACCCGCGCACACGCCGGCGCCTCGGCCGTGCGCAACTTGGGCTGGCGTCAGGCCCGGGGCCGGATCGTTCTGTTCGTCGACTCGGACTTCTGGGCCGAGCCCGGCTTGCTCGTCGCGCACTACCGCCACTACCCGCGGGCGGCGGCCCGGATCGCGGTGCAGGGGGCTACGGTGATCCACCCCGACAGCCTCGTGACCCCGTTCATGCGGGTCAAGGAGGTGAGCCCGGACCTCACGGTCCGCAGCCGCCAGCGCATGTCCCCGTACCACGTCGTCGCGCGGAACTTCTCGATGCTCAGGACGGACGTCGACGCCGCAGGCGGCTTCGACGAAGGATTTCCAGGCTACGGGTACGAGGACCTGGACCTTGCGCTCCGCATGTCCGCGATGGGCGTCGTGTTCGAGTACGAGCCGGAGGCCCTCGGCTATCACTATCATGTCGAAAGTCTGGAGGGGGTCCGGCGCAAAATGTACGAGGCCGGACTCTGCGCGGTGTACGTCTGGAGGAAACACGGACGGCCGGGCCGGCTGGGGCTGTTTCTCGAGATCCTCCCGTGGATGCTTCCGTTCAAGTGGCTGGTGTTCCGGACACCGCTCGTGATGCCGCTGCTCCGCCGGCTCGTACCGGTGGGCGAGCGGCGCGACTGGCTGCTGGTGCTCAACGAGTGTTACAAGAACTTGCTGCAGGAAGCATTCTACGCCGGGGTGTTCGAGGCGAGGAAGACGGCCGCGCAGCCGTCGCGCGACCCCGCGCCGGCCGCCCGCGTGCACGGAGGAGCCGACGATGGCGTCTCGTGATTCCGCCGTGGAGATCTCGATCGTCGTGCCCGTGTACAACGAGGCGGAGAGCCTACCGACGCTCCACGCCGAGGTCACGGTGGTGATGGAGCGCCTCGGCCGGCCGTGGGAGATCGTCTGCGTCGACGACGGCAGCACCGACGGCAGCTTCCGCGTGCTGGAGGGCCTCGCCGAGCGGGATCCGCACGTGGTCGCGGTCCAGCTCCGGCGCAACTTCGGTCAGACGGCGGCCATCGCCGCCGCCCTCAACTACGCCCGCGGCGACACCATCGTGCCGATGGATGCAGATCTGCAGAACGATCCCGCGGACATCCCGCGGCTGGTCGAGAAGCTCGACGACGGGTACGACGTCGTGAGCGGGTGGCGGCGGGACCGCGCGGATCCGTTTCTGAGCCGGCGCCTCCCGTCGATCCTCGCGAACCTGACGATCTCCACGGTCCTGGGGCTCAAGCTCCACGACTACGGGTGTACGCTCAAGGCCTACCGCAGAGAGGTCTTGGAGCACGTCCAGCTCTACGGCGAGATGCACCGGCTCATCCCGGCCTACGCGGCGTCGATCGGCGCCCGGATCACCGAGCTTCCCATTAACCACCGCCCCCGGCGGTTCGGCCGGTCCAAGTACGGCATCGTGCGCACGCTCAAGGTCCTCCTCGATCTCATGACCGTGCGGTTCCTCAGCAGCTACCTCACGAAGCCGATCTACGTCTTTGGCGGATCGGGCTTCGCCGTGGCCGCCGTGGGGATCCTCGTCACGATCATCGTGGCCGTCCAGAAGCTCGCGTATGGCATCTGGGTCCACCAGAACCCGCTCGCATGGATCGCCGGGTTCTGCTTCGTATCCGCGCTGCAGCTCATCCTGATGGGCCTCCTCGCCGAGCTGATCGTCCGGACGTACCACGAGTCGCAGGCGAAGCCGATCTACGTGGTGCGGCGGGTGGTCAGCCACAACGGGGATGCGGTCCGTGTGCGGGATCTCGGGATTCACCGGTAGCGCGCTCGCGCCCGATCGCGCGGACCGGGTGATCCGCGCGATGTGCGACGCGATCCGCCACCGCGGGCCCGACGACGACGGGTATTACGTGGCGGCGGGCGCGGCGCTGGGCGCGCGGCGGCTCAGCATCATCGACGTCGCCGGCGGCCACCAGCCGATCGGCAATGAGGACGGCACCGTCTGGGTCGCCTTCAACGGGGAGATCTACAACTTCCTCGACCTGCGCGCCGACGCGGAACTCCGCGGGCACCGCTTCCGGACACGCTCGGATACGGAGGTCCTGGTACACCTGTACGAGGACCGCGGCCCCGACCTCGTCTCGCTCCTCGACGGGATGTTTGCGTTCGCGATCTGGGACGCACCCCGCCGGCGCCTCGTCCTCGCACGGGACCGCATGGGCAAGAAGCCGCTACACTACACGCTCGCGGGGGACGGGCTGGTGTTCGCGTCCGAGCTGAAGGCCCTGCTCCGCCACCCGCTTGTGGCGCGTACGCTGTCGGTGCCGGCGCTAGCGCGCTATCTCGCGTTCGACTATGTGCCGGCGCCCCAGACGATCTTTCAGGGCGTCTCGAAGCTGCCGCCCGGGCACGTGCTCGTCTACGAGGACGGCCGCGCCCGCCTGACGCGGTACTGGGACCTCCCCGCCCCCGGCGACGACGGGGCGGATGTCCCCGAGGCGGCGGAGCGGCTGGCGCAGCTGCTCGACGCCGCCACGCAGCGCCGCCTGATCAGCGACGTCCCCTTGGGCGCGTTCCTCAGCGGCGGGATCGACTCGTCCGCGGTAACGGCCCTGATGGCGCGGCACTCGTCGACGCCGGTGAAGACGTTCAGCATCGGGTTTGAGGAGCCGTCGTTCGACGAGTCGCGGTACGCGCGCGAGGTGGCGGCGTGTCTCGGCACCGAGCACCACGAGGAGATCTTGGCGCCCCGGGTGATGCTGGACCTGGCGGCACGACTCGGCGAGATCCTCGACGAACCGCTGGCGGACGCCTCGATCCTGCCGACGTACCTGCTCTCGCAATTCACGCGACGTCACGTGACCGTGGCGCTGTCCGGCGACGGAGGCGATGAGCTCTTCGCTGGCTACCCGACGTACCAGGCGCATCAGGTGGCGCGCCGGCTCGAGTGGACCCCGGGCCCGGTCGTCGCGGGGGCGCGGGCGCTGGCGGCACGCCTGCCGGTCTCCTACGGCGACCTCAGCCTGGACTTCAAGATCCGGCGCTTCCTGGCGGGCCTCGGCCGGCCTCTCGAGCTCCGACACGCCGCGTGGCTCGGGACGTTTGCGGCCGACGACCTGCCCGCGTTGCTCGCGCCCAGTGTGTGGCAGCAGGTCCGGTCGGACGACCTGTTCTCCGAAGTGCGCGGGTACGTCCGGGCGGCGGCAGACCGGGACTGGCTCGGCACGCTCCTCTACCTCGACGCCAAACTGTACCTGCAGGATGGCGTGCTCGTCAAGGTGGACCGCGCCAGCATGGCGTGCTCGCTCGAGGTCCGCTCGCCGTTCCTCGACACCGCGGTGGTCGAGTTTGCGAGCCGCCTCCCGGCGCGGCAGAAGCTGCGGGGGCTGACGACGAAGTTCCTGTTGAAACACAGCCTGAGGGGGGTCCTGCCCGACCGGATCTTGGACCGTCGCAAGAAGGGGTTTGGGATACCGGTGGGGATGTGGATCCGCGGCCCTTGGCGCGATCTGTTCCGCGACGTCCTCGCGCCGGATCGCCTCGCCCGCCAGGGGCTCCTCAACCCGCAGGCGGTGACCCGCCTGCTGTCGGAGCATCTCGAAGGCACACACGACCACCGCAAGAAGCTGTGGAATCTTCTCGTGCTCCAGCTCTGGCACCGCTCGTACCTCGAGAACTCCGCCGCATAAGACCCGTAGTCCCTCCACCGCCAGCACGCCCTAGATGTCGCAAGATGTGCAAGAGTCTGTCGCCTACAACTCGAAGAATTAGGATGGGCTTCCAAATTGTGTCCTATGAAAGTCGTGTAATGGTCAACAGGCGGCGTGACCGATGCGCCGGCTCGGGCTCAGCTATCTTCGCCCGACCTCCGGGGGGTGCCCGTTGACAGTCCGATGCCCGGTCTGCGATGCCACTTCTCCTGTGACGCGCTTCACGCAGGGAACCGCGCGCATCGTTCAATGCCAAGCCTGCGGCCTACTCTACACCGACCCTCCTATCTCCGGAGAATATTACCAGGCGCTTCAACGCCAGGACCTGTTTGACGAAATGCGCGCGGCCGCGACGGAGCGCATGAACGTGTACACGTCCGCGGTGCGCACGATCGACTGCCTCAACATCGATCGCGAGCGCTGGCGGATCCTCGACGTGGGATGTGGCATGGGCCTGTTCCTGTGTGCGGCGACCGCGTACGGATACGACTGCTACGGCATTGAAGCGTCTGAGACGCAAGCCGCGTGGTGCCGGCAACTGCGCCTCAATGTGCGTTACGACAACCGCGCGAACGCATTTGATCCTCAGACGTTCCATGTTGTGACCATGCTGGACGTGCTGGAACACATCGCCCGGCCCAAGGCGATCCTGGCCTCCATTTGGAACGTCCTGCAGCCCGGCGGATACCTGCTCGCGAGGGTACCGAACGGCCCGTACAATCTGTGGAAGGCGAGAGCGCTGCAACGATTTCGACCCGGTGTCGATTTTGTGGGGGCGGGCGAACATGTTGCCCACTTCTCGGCCAGCACCATCAGCACGCTGCTCACGTCAATGGGATATCAGGTCGTCGCGATCCGCAGCGCGCAAAACGACATGGGGAAGCGTCCCATGGAGCGGATCAAGCGCGGGGTGGCATCGGCGCTCGCATCGGTCGGCGATCTTCTGCGCCTACCGCTTGGCGCGAGCCTTCTCGCCGTTGCGAGGCGCCCGCGCATCGACGCCCGGTCCGCGCGGACGGACCAGGAAACTGGAGCACCAGACGAATAGAGCGTCGACGGCGCGGTGCCATGAGATTC
Organism: bacterium; assembly: GCA_035295165.1. Classification (NCBI taxonomy): domain Bacteria; species bacterium. Next base: position 17,452 of record DATGJN010000064.1, on the reverse strand, counting down.
GAAGCGGCCCGAGCGGGAAAGTGTTCCAGTTCTGGCACTCGAGGGACGCCCGGGGCAGTAGGCGTCGTGACGGCTGACGCCTCAGAATGATGCGATCGGTTAAAATGGACATATGGCGAGGAGGAAGTTTACGGTTTTCATCGGCGACGCCGTGCTCAACGCCATCAAGGTTCTTGCGGCTCGCACCGGCAGGAAGGAGGACGAGGTTTTTGAGGATGCTCTCCGTGGATATCTGGGGCACGGCGCGCTCGAGAGAATCTGGAGCCGCGGCAAGTTGACGGAGAAGGACGCTCGCGATCTCGCTTATCGGGAACTGCACGCCGCGAGAAAATAGGTGCATCCGGTCGCCCCCCGATCCCGGCGTCCTGATCGCTGCGCTGCTATCAGGCAGCGGCGCTCCGGCTCGGATCCTTCTTGCTTGGATGGAAGGGTTGTTTGAGCTTGTCGTCTCCCCGAAGCTGCGCAGTGAGCTGAGGGCCGTTCTCCCGCGTCCCAAGTTCAGGCCGTACGTCACGATCGAGGAAGCGGGGGCATACGTCTCCCTACTCGATCGCCGAGCGAGCACCGCGACCGGTCCACAGTCGGTCGGAGGACTGACGCCTGACCGCGAGGATGACTATCTGGTCAGTTTGGCCAGGGCTGCGGGTGCTCACTTTCTTGTCTCGGGTGATACCCATCTCACAGGGCTCCGAAGGTCCCGACCGCCCGTTCTCGACCCTCGAGCGTTCCTCTCCGTACTTGAGAAAGACGAGCGGCCCGAGGGCGCCTGATTTGCATGCAGAGGGGATCGGCGGGACCGTTGAGAACGCCGCCGTGAGGTCACGCCTTGGCACGGGCCCCGGTTCTCAGAGTCTTTGTCTGCGAGCAGCTCACCTCATGAACCGAGAGGTGTTCTGCGCTGCCGCGCCCGCGGTTAGACGTGGCGCATCCTGCAAACCCGACGCCTCGATCACGCTACGCGGTGCGGGGTTTGCGACGACTTCTCTCGAGAAATCTTCCTGACCGAAAAGACATCACGGTGATCTTGGTTTGGGTCTCATGCACCCTCACCGCGCGTTCGTGCCTGGTGCAGCGCGAACTCGCTGACTCGTTGCAGTGCAGCCGCACCACTAGCACCTTCGATGGCCTTCAGCGCGATGTCGCGGACCCGGTGCACGGCTTCGCGCAGTTCACGCTCCAATTGCCCGATGCGCGCGCTCTGAGCCCGGTTCTGCTCCTCCAGAGTTCCGACGCGTTGCTTGAGGAGCGCCTCGGCAGCCTGAGCTTCCTTGGCGGCTGACTCCGATGCCATACGGGCCCGCTCGCGCTCGACAACAATCGCGGCTTGCTGGGCTTGGGCCACTGCCTGCTCTAGCTCCCCTGGGAAGGCTTGGACGCGAGCCTCCAGCTCAGCGAGCCGCGCCTCGCTCGCAGCCAGGGCATTCTCCCGGCCTTTCAACTCCTCTTCGCGGCGGGTCCGCTCTTCATCGTGTTCGGCCAGAAGCGCCTTCCGCTTTGCTTGGTACTCCGCCTCCTCTCGCGCACGCTCCGTCCTCTTCCGATAGTCGTACTCCTCCTCCGCGCGCTCCCAGGCCTTCCGGGCTTCGGCCTGCTCTTCATCAAACGTCTCCTGCCACCTACTGCGCTCTGCCTCGGCCAATGATCGGGCGTCAGAGAGCTCGCTCTCGAGCCGCTGCCGCTCGGCGTGATACCGAGCAACCATCTCCTCGAGCGTGCGTACGGCCACTTCGACCCGATACACCTCCTGGAGTTCGGCCCGGCGCAGGCGAACGGCTTCCTCCAGCGCGGCCAGTTGCTTTGCCTGGTCCAGCAGGGCCCCACCGACGTCATCGAGTGCCTCGTTGACCATCAGACGAGTCTTGCTCAAGCCGTCGATGACGGCCTGCGACGTGGCGCCCGCTCCCGCTTCCAACGCGTGTTGGTCGCGTTTCTCCCGGGCGGCCCGCTGCGTCGGCATTGCGAGCGCTCGCTCGCGCGCGATCGCCGTCACCTCGTCGAACGATGCGGAGTCTTCCTGCGGCATCTCCGGAAATTGCATGGCCGCCCCCTCCTTCACGACCTTGGCGGGTTTAGACGTCGGCGCTCTGCGCTTGGTGGACACGAGCTACCCCTCCCCAGCGTCGGCCACGTTTCTGCGACCCGGTGGGCGGCCGCGGGCCCGCTGTCGTCACGACGATCGTGCCACGGCCTCGCTGACGGCGGAAACAACCCTCTCGATGCGAAGCAACGCGATGGAACACGCGGCGGCCGTGCCGTTTAGGCTCGCTAGTGCCGCCGCGAACCAGCCCGCAGCAGGCAACGCCATCCGCGCCGCGGCTCACGGGGCAGTGTACGTTCTTGACACCGAAACGCTTCGACTGCTATCATGATGATAGCACGTTCGAACGGAAGGTGGCTCGTGACGGACGTCCTCATTCGGCGTGTTCCCGAAGCCCTGATCAAATCACTCAAGCGCAGGGCTGCACGACACCAGCGGTCGCTTCAGCAGGAACTCGTGACCATCCTCGAATCTGCGGCCAGCGAATCGACCGATCAGAGTGCGGCGCGGATCGCCTCCGCGGTGCGCGCGCGGCTCGGTCGGCGCGACCGCACCTTCAGTGACAGCGCGGCCCTCATCCGAGAGGACCGTCGGCGGTGACGCGCACCGAGCTGGTGGTCGTCGACGCGAGCGTGGCGGTGAAATGGTACGTCCCGGAGCGGGGAAGCGATCACGCGTCCGGACTCCTCGCTCGCGGCCTGCGGCTGCTCGCGCCCGATCTGTTGCTCACCGAGTTCGGCAACACGCTCTGGAAAAAGACCCGGCGCGGCGAGCTCAGCCCACGCGAGGCACAGCACGTCGTCACCGCATTCGCCTCAGCCCCGCCGATTGTGCTCCGTCCTTCCGTACCGTTGCTTACCGCAGCGTTCGAGATTGCGACACGGTTCGGTCGTTCCGTATACGATGCGCTATATCTCGCGTTGGCGGTGGCTGAAGACTGTTTCCTTGTCACGGCCGACGATCGGCTCGTCGACTCCCTTCACCGCACCACGCTCCGGCCGTACGTGCGCCGGCTGAGCGGGAGCCAGACCTAGAACCTTCCCCAAGCGCTCGGGGATGCTCCGTGCGGCACGGGTGAGGAGGCTGTCGTGAGCGTCACGCTCGGCATGTTCATGATGCCGTTTCACCATCCTGATCGGGACTACACCGCCGTGCTCGAGGAAGACCGCGAGGCGATCATCCTCGCGGACGGGCTCGGCTTCTCGGAGGTGTTTGTCGGCGAGCATCTCACGTCGTGGAGCGAGCGCATCACCTCCCCGTTCGTGTTCCTTTCGACCGTGATCGACCGCGCGCGGACGATTCGGTTCGGCACGGGCGTCCTCAATCTTCTGCAGACGCACCCGCTCGTGGTGGCGGCGCAGGCCGCGATGTTCGATCATCTCTGCCGCGGGCGCCTCATCCTGGGGATCGGCTCGGGCGGCCTCGGCAGCGACATGGAAATGTTCCACGTCCCCCCGAGCGAGGTGCGCTCGCAGATGGTGGTCGAGTCGATCGACACGGTGCTGAAGCTGTGGTCCCAGGACCCGCCGTACGACCTGCCCGGACAATCGTGGCCGCTGTCGCTCAAGGACTCGGTCTGGCCCGCCTTCAAGGTCGGCTGGGTCCCGCGACCGTACCAGGTGCCGCACCCGCCGATCGCGCTGTCCCTCGTCACGCCCAACTCCCTGAGCGCCCGGACCGCGGGCGAGCGGGGGTGGATTCCGATCTCAGGGAACTTCTTTCACCGCCGGTATCTGCGCGGCCACTGGGAACGCTACGCGGAAGGGCGCGAACGGGTGGGAGCGCGGCCCGACCCAACCGTCTGGCGCGTCTCGCGCTGCGTGCTCGTCACCGAGACGGACGCGGAGGCCGAAGACTACCTCGCGGACCCGACCAACGGCCTCTCCTACTACTACGCCTTCTTCCGGCACAGCTTCGCCGTGGGGCGCAAGGCCCTGTTCATGATCAAACCAGATCCCGAGATGCCCGACGAGGCGGCGACCGTCGACGTGATCAAGCGCTCGCAGGTCATCTCCGGGACGCCGGGCCGCGTGCTCGACCAATTGGTCGCGCTGCGCGATGAGACCGGTCACTTCGGCACCCTGCTGATGACCGGCCACGATTGGGACCGCCCGCGACTCTGGCGTCGCTCGATGGAACTGCTGGCGAGGGACGTCATGCCGCGGTTCCAGAGACATGCGGACGCGACCTTCCCGGCCTGACGCTCGTCATCGGAACATCGCGTCCTCGTCGCCGGGTTATACTGACTCCGGGAGACGCAGTCCGTCCCCCCCGCGCAGCGAACGCGGACGGCGCGGGGGGACGCAGCGCGTTTGAAGTCCCGAACATTTCTGCTTCGGAAGGGGGCGGGGATGGGAAGGCTCAGAACGGCGACGCGCACGCAGATCGAGGAAGCGATCCCGCTGGCGATGATCCCTACGGTGGAGAACGTGGTCGACAACACGCGAGGATTCCTGAAACGCTACGGCTACACCGCGACGCCGGAGGAGGTGAAGCGCGCGCTCCGAGTGTTGCGGAGCAAGGAGCATCGGAGGGTACCGTTGCCATCGTACACGGCGCGGCAACAGGACGCCTTGACCCGGTTCCAGCGGGAGCGCCGGGCAAAGGAATGAAGCAGGCGCTGTTGGGCGTGACCGGGTACGCATGGAGCGCCTAAACGCTGGCGTCGATTCCCTCGCATTGGCGATCCGAGTTTAGGGTGAGGAGCGCGAACACCCCCTCGGCGGCGCCGGACCCGGCGTCTGCCTCGCTCTGGATGTGGGCACAATGGTCGGGCAGACGCGGTTGCGGGGGGATGATCATGCGGAAGATGATCGCAGGATGCGTGCTATCCTTTCTTGTCGGGTCCGCCGTGGCGGCCGTCGCGTCGCCGGGCGCGTACTTCGAGGGGATCTCAGACGTCCGGCGCGACAACGACACGTTCCGAAACGGGTATGCCGCGGGCGTCTACGACACCGTCTCGCTGTTCGCACACGCGGCCCAGAGCGGCAGCATCAACACTCAGGTCACACTGTCAACGTTCCAATGTCTCGACCGCCAGGGCGATACGTTGGGGGACTTCAGGAACTGGGCGGACTCGGTGTGGAGCGGAACGACGGCGACCGGCGACTCCGCCGCCGTCGCGCTCATGGCCGGGTGCGGGGTCTCGGGACGTGCGGTGTCCGGCGGAACGGCCGCGGCTCGCTAGTCCGTTCGCCGGCTGACGGAGGGGGTCGCTACCGGCCGCCGGTGTGGCTCACATAGCGGGCCAGCGTCACCGCGTTGCGTCTCACGAACGCGAGGTCGTGGAGTATACCCGTCCCGACGCCTCGGCGCCACAACCCGACGAACGCCGGGTCCCCGCGCTCGGCCCGCGTGCGGATGCGCTCGCGGGCGCGCCACTGTCGCTCGAGCACCGCGTCGATCACCACCGCACCGTCGGGAAGCCGGTACGCGTCGCAAAAGCTGCGGGCGCGCCGGGCGCGCTCGTCCAGGGAAGGATCGCATCCCAGGCGGGCGCACTTCTCTTCGGCGTACAGCGGAACGAAATGCCACAGCGCGTACACGACGTCCCACAGCCGCCGGCCCGGTCCGGCCAAGTCCCAGTCGATGAACGCGCTCGGGACCCCGTCCAGGAACCCGGTGTTCCACGGCGCCACGTCGTTGTGACAGATGATCTCGCGCTCCTGTCCTGACGCGTCGTCCGTCTGCCACACGGCGCCGCGGGGAGGGACGAAATCGGCAACGACGTCGTGGTACTGTCGCAGCAACCGCGCCGCCCCCGTCAACGCGGACTCCGCCCAGACATACGGCGGCGGGTTGTCCGGAGCGGGCACCTCGCCGGGGACGAACGACAAAATCTCGCGCTCCTGGTCATCGGTCCCGAGGGCCCGCGGCGCCCCGGGGTAGCCCGCCTGCTCGAGGTGCGCGAGGAGCGCGTGGACGGCGGGCGTCCACGGACCCGTCGGACGTCGGATGGTGTCCCCGACGCGCACGACGGGCGAGAGCTGTCCGCCACCCAGCGGTTGTTCATTGTGCGCGTGCTCCGTCGTCATGCGCGGCGCGCCGGAATGCGTGTGCGCCCGACTACGTGCTGCCGGCCGAACTGTCCGGTGAGGCGAGGGCCGCCCGCGACGCCCGGAACCACTCCACGAACCGCGCGACGCCCGCCTCGATGTGCGTGGACGGTGCGTACCCCAGGTCGCGTCCGGCCGCGCTCACGTCCGCGTAGGTGATCGGGACATCTCCCGGCTGATCGGGCTGCCGCGAAATCGCGGCCGTCTTGCCGAGGGCGCGCTCGATCACCGCGACGAGATCGCGCAACATCACGGTGTCGTGGGTCCCCAGATTGTAGATCTTGAACCTCTGCGGGCGCTCGATCGCCCGCACCACCCCGTCCACGACGTCGTCGATGTACGTAAAGTCTCGCCGCGCGGTGCCGTCCCCGTATACCGGGATCGGCTTCCCTTCGTCGATCAGGCGCACGAAGCGGTGGATCGCCATGTCGGGGCGCTGCCGGGGGCCGTACACCGTGAAAAACCGCAGGCATGTGATCGGGATCGTATGGAGGTGCTGGTATGCACGGCAGAAGTACTCGCCCGCCAGCTTCGTGACGCCGTACGGCGATGCCGGGAGCAGCCGGCTCGTCTCCTCGTGAAACGGGATGTCGCGCGAGAGGCCATAGACCGACGACGACGAGGCGAACACGACGTGACGCACCGGGTGGCGCCGACACGCCTCGAGCAGCGTGATCGTGCCGAGCACGTTGACGCGCTCGTACGCGGCGGGATCCGCAATCGAGGGACGCACCCCCGGCCGGGCCGCCAGGTGCACCACGCTATCCACCTGCTCGAGCAAGAGCCGGTCGATCAGCGCGGCGTCCCCGATGTCGCCCTCCACCAGCCGAAAGCGCGGCGACCGCGCCGCGCCCGCCAGGTTGTGCCGCTTGATCGCCGGATCGTAGTGCGAGTCGAAGATGTCCAGGCACGTCACCTCGTGCCCGAGCGCGAGCAACCGCTCGCTCAGTGTCGACCCGATAAACCCCGCCCCACCCGTGACCAGGATCCTCATGCCCGAACTGTCCCCCGTGTTCGCCGTCCCTCGAAGCCTACCACAACGGACGCGACCGGCAAAACACCTTCCGCTCAGGGCAGCCCGCGGGAGCCGACGGCACGGTGTTCCGAAAGACCGGTACCCCAGAACGAAGAGCCACGACGATCAACGTGAGCCCCATGGCCGCGACCTCGCCCACGCCCTGGCCAGAGTGGCACGCCGAGCGGAGTGGGTGCCGCGATCCGTCTGCCTCCCAATGCGAGATGCAGAAGGTTCGACGCGGAACGGCGCCGCCCGATGGGCACGACTAGGAGGCGGTCAACGCGAGCACGTCCCAGGCATTATAGAAGTACCCTTGAGGGTTCCACAATCCCTCACGCGGCTGGGTGCGGCCCCGCCAGTCGGTCGCGCGTGCGGCGATCTCGTGCCGTCCGCGGGCAAGCGTCTCCACCAACTCCCACTGATACCATGCGTACGCGGACCCAGGCGTCGTGATCCGCGCCGGCCGCCACGCCCCGCCGTCCACGGAGACCTCGATCTTCGCGATTCCAGTCTCCCCCGCGTAGGCGACCCCAGCAAGGGTCACGGAGCCCGCTGGGAGCGTGTCGCCCGTGACGGGCGATGTAAAGAATGAGTTCACCGGGAACACCGTGGTGGGAACGAAGTCCTGGGAGAAGCTGAAGGTTTTGTCGGTCGGGTTCATGGGGACCGGATTGATCCGGTAGAGGTCCTTCATATACGGTCCGTTCCACTCCTCCTCCACCAGGTGAATCGCTCGGATCCACTTCACGTTGGCCGATCCGACCCATCCCGGCACGAGCGCGCGAACCGGGAATCCGTGGAGGGTCGGCAACGGCTGGCCATTCATCTCGAAGACCAGCAACGTGTTGGGGTCGAGGGCCTTCTCGATCGGGATGCTGCGGACGTACGGTGGAGCGGCACCGTTGGGATCGCTCCCCTCAAACGCCACATGATGCGCTTTCACCGTGGGGTTGGCCGACAGCAGCACGTCACGCAGGCGTACGCCGGACCATCGGGCGTTCCCGACGGCCCCGCGATCCCACTGCCCGCCCGCGGCCTTGGGCTGGAAGTGTCCGCGCCGGTTGCCCGCGCACTGGACCCATGCGGTGAGCTCGACATGTGTAAACCGCTGCATGTCGGCCCACGCGAGACGGAGGGGTTGTCCGACTGCTCCGTCTATTGTCATCTGCCACGTCTCCCGGTTGAGCTGCGCGTACCCTGGCAAGTGCAAGCGGACGAAGAACCAGTCGTTGGGCGTGATCCATGTCCGCAGCGGCGGGATCGGCGTTTCCAGGTTGATCGGTGACCGGCTAATCACTTTCATCCCCGCGGCGACCCCGGGGATTGCTGGCTCCTGCGCCAACGCGTCGCGGACCAACGGCCACGCTCCAGCAAACGCGACCACCCCAGCGATCGTCCCCGATCGATAGAGCAACGCCCGGCGGGACAGTCCACCGTTCCACTCTGTACCCGGTCCAGCAGCAGGTTCACGGTCCATCTCAGCCCCCTCCTCTTCGATGTCCGCGTCGCGCGTGCCCACGCGCCTCACTTGGTCGTCGCGGACGGCGCGCTCAGTCCGTCCACAACGTCGAGTTCGTCCCACATGCCGATCAGGGCATGCCCCGGCACGCCGCAGAGAAGGGCATATGTCCCGGCGCTGCGGGCGGAAAAGGTGAAGTGCAGCGGAGGGTCGTGCGACGTGATCCCCGTCTCGAAGTCGGCGGGCGCCGCACCGGGAAATGCCGGCGTGAACCCGCTCCCTTTGGTGCGCTGGTCCCAGGGTGCCACGAGCACGCTGTGCGAAACGTCCGCCGCGACGTTCCGCATCGTCACCTGCACCGTGCTTCCCGTCGGCACCTTCACGACCAGCGCACCGCCGGCGTAACCGTTGAAGTTGTATGCGTCTGCCTGTGCCGCGGTAAGGCTCAAGGACACGGTGTGCGTCGCCCCGTCGTAGCCGACCGGTGGGACCGTCCCGGCGCCGAGGACGGTGGTCGCGGTGCCCAGCAGCAAGAACGCGACGAACGCCGCCTGGGACGCCCGGCTCCAGAAACATTTCCGAGTGTGACGCCGCTCGTGCGTGTCGGTCGAGACCATTCTGGTGTGCCTCCACCCAGATGCCGCGTCGTCGCCGCACGGGCGCACGTCGTTGCGGATGACTACCACTCGCCCCGGTCGGACTCCTCTGGGGATGAAGGCGCGCTACCCGCCGTGCGGACGCCTCCGATGGCCCGTGCGCCCTCAGCGCAGCCCGCAGGCTCGAAACACCGGCACTTTCACGAGATCGGCAACCACCATGTACACGGCCCCCACGACGAGGAGCGCGCCGATGACTCCGGGGCCGACAGGCGCCATCAGCCAGCCCCGGGTTGCCAGCAGGCTCACGGCCGCCAGGTCCCCGACGGTGCTCACGACAAGCCAGCGGCCCGGCCGGGAGCCCCACCACCGCCCTCGCTCCCGCACGGGGTAGACGGTCGCCTGCATCCCCACCACCAGCCAGAGAAACACCACGGTCTGCAACGTGGAGAGCGGCAGGTGCCACACCCGCCAGCCGGCCCACACGACGCCGCTCGAAAACGCCAGCAGCACGCCCGCCACACCGAGCGCGGCAAGAACGAGCGCGCGCACGTCCCAGCGGTCGGGCGCGGGCGCAGCCCGGGCCAGATCCGTCGCGACGGACATGGTCACGAAGTCGTTCGCGAACAGTAGCAGAACGATCAACAGCGGCGTCGTGACGAAGATGCCGCCGACGATGAGGCCCAACGTCAGCAAGAGCGACAACTCGAACGTCTTCACGATCTTGTTGAGCGTGTACGTGAGCATGCGCTGGTGGATCCGCCGGCTCACCTCCACCGCCGTCACGATGTTCACCAGGCCCGAGCGTGTCAGCACGAGGCCGGCGGCGGCCTTGGCGACGTCAGTGGCGGTGGCGACGGCGATGCCGACCTCGGCCTGCCGCAACGCAGGGGCGTCGTTGACGCCGTCGCCCGTCATGCCGACGCGATGGCCGTCGCGCTGCAACGCGCTGACGAGGTTGAACTTGCCCTCGGGCAACACCCGGGCGAAGATGTCGTAGCGCGCCGCCTCAGGATCCTGCACCTGGTCGAGCATCCCCGCGGGAGCCGCGCGCGGCCCGATGCCGACCTGCGCCGCGACGGCCGCCGCGGTGGCGAGCCCGTCTCCCGTGACCATGACAACACGGATCCCGAGATCACGGAGACGCCGCACGAGCGTCTTGGAGTCGTCGCGCGGAGGATCATGCAGCGCAACGAGCCCGACGAGCGCCAGGGCGTCGGGTCGGCCCGCCGCCACCGCGAGCACGCGGGCCCCGCCGGCCGCGAGCGCGTCCCGGCGTTCGGCCGCCCAGGCGCGGTCCGGCGCGCCTTCCGGCACGACGACCTGGACCGCGCCTTTCACCACCTGTCGAGCAACGTCCCCGTCGTGAAAGATCACTCCGGACCGTTTCGTCGCGGGGTCGAACGGAACAAACCGCACCCGCCCCGTGAACGGCAACGGCACCTGCCGCGCCCGGGCGGCGGTGAGGATCGCCTGGTCGATGGGGTCCTGCGTCGCTTCGTCGCAGGCAAGGGCAGCCCACCCGAGGAGCTCGGCTTCCGTGTACGGCGGGGTCGGCGCAAGCGCGGCGATAGCGGAGCGGTTCTGGGTGAGCGTCCCCGTCTTGTCCGCGCAGAGCACGTCCATCTCGGCGGCTTCTTCGATCGCCGACAGCCGTGCGACCAGCACGCCGCGACCGGCGAGCTCCATCGCCCCGAGCACCGTCGCGAGCGTAAACGTCGCTGGGAGCGCCACCGGGATGGCGGCAATCAGAATGATGGCGCCGAACGGAAGCACATCGGTCATGGGTAGCCGCGCGGCCACCGCGTAGGCGATCAGGGCCGCGACCAGCAGGAGATCGAACACGACAAGGTAGCGCACGATGCCCGCGACCAGCGTTGCCAGATGCCCCGGCGCGACAGCCGTGCGGACGAGCTCCGCGGTCTTGCCGTACGCCGTCCCGGCACCCGTCGCCGTGACTTCCCCGGTCGCCTCGCCGTCCTTCACCACCGAGCCGACGAACGCGGTGGCGCCGGCCTCCGCCTCGATCGGGAGGGCCTCGCCCGTGAGCGCCGACTGGTCGATGCCGAGATGGCCGTCGACCAAGCGCAGGTCCGCCGGCACGAAGTCGCCGGCGCGCACGTGCACGACGTCGCCGGGAACCAGCACGGCTGCGGGCAACCGGTCCCACCGCCCGTCGCGGCGCACCCGGGCCTGGACCGCGAGCCGCTCCCGCAGGAGCCGGAGCGCGCGCTCGGCACGGTGCTCCTGGGCAAAGCCGAGGATCCCGTTGAACGCCAGCAGGAGCGCGAACACCACCGCTTCGAACGGCTTCCGAAGCAGCAGTTCGAGCACGATCGTGCCTTCGAGCATCCAGGGCACCGGCGCCCAAAACTTCCCGAGCAGCGCCCGCCAAGCCGGCGGCGTTTCTTCACGGATGGCGTTCGGGCCGAACCGGCGGAGGCGCTCCTCGGCCTCCTGGGTGGTCAGGCCGCTGGGCACGCGCGTCGACGCCGCGGCATCGACCGCGGGCGTACCGTCCCGCGCGTCACCTGCCACGGATCAGCAGCACGGGCACGGTCGTGGTCCGCACGACCCCCTCCGCCACGCTCCCAAGCAGGACATGGTGAAGTCCGCGCCGGCCGTGCGTTCCGATCACGATCAGGTCGGCCTGCCAGCGCTTGCTCTCGTCGACGATGACGTCCGCCACGCGGTGGCCCAGCGCCTCAAGCACGGCGTGTTCCGCGTGGACGCCGGACCGTGCGGCGGCCGCGGCGGCCTCGGTGACCACCGCCTCCGCGGAGCGCCGCCACGCGTCGACGATCGGTTCGACGTCCAGGGCCTCGGAGGTGTACAGCGGCTGCAGGTCGAGCACGTGGACGATCCTGACCTCGGCCTGCTGTTCCTTGGCGAGCCCAAGTGCGTGCTCGAGCGCGAGTTGGCTACACGCGCTCCCGTCGGTGGGAATCAGAATACGGCGATACATGGCCCTCGCGTTACCCCCCTGGTTTCACCTCGCCCGACGCGGGGCTCAGGCCTCCCGCAGTCGCGAGACGACCCGCTCCAGGCGAGCCCGCGCCTCCTGCGCGATCGGGCGGACGGCGTCGTTGCCTACCATACCGAGTGCCGCGTTGGGATCCATGACGGACACCACGCTCCCGCCATCGGCCTCGTACACGATGACGTTGCAGGGGAGCAGCAGACCGATCTCCAACTCGGCCTCGAGCGCCCGGTGCGCGAGCGGCGGATTGCACGCGCCGATAATGACGTACCGACGGAACTCCACGCCGAGCTTCTCCTTCATTGTCTTCTGAACATCGATCTCCGTGAGCACGCCGAACCCTTCCGCTTTGAGCAGCGCACGCGTGCGCTCGATCGCCTGATCGTAGGGGAGCGACACCCGCGTCCCAAATCCGTACGTCGTCAACATCCCCGCACCCTCCTCAGCCCATCCGCCATCCGCACACGCCCGCTCCTCGCCGCCGCGCGGGGGCGCCGGGGGCTAGGGCGCATGTCCGCGTCCGACCGCGTCGAGGACCAGCGCCAGCAGGCGCGACTCCGGGACGGCGCCATCGACCGAGACCTGCTCGTTGATGATGGTCTTCGGAACACCCTGGACGTGGTACCGCTGTGCGAGCTCGGGAAACTCCGCGACCTCGATCACATCCGCCGTCACGTGCGGGCTTTCGACCGCGAGTGCGTGGGCCAACCTGGCCGCACGGGGACAATACGGTCAGGTCGGGGTCACGAGCACGCGGATCTGGATCGGCGACGCGAGGGCGGCCACCCGTTCACGGGTGGCCGCGCTCAGGGCGGTTTCGCCACGCGCGGCGTCGATCAGGCCTTCGACAAGCACGCTGAACTCGTATCCGGCCGGCACCCCGAAGTACCGCATCACGCCCTTGTTGCGACCCTGGAACACCATGGCGGGGATTCGATCGACCCCGAGGCGCAGGGCGACACTCTCGTCCGCGACGAAGTCTCGAACGGCGAGCGTAATGTGCGCTGACAGCGCCGCGACCTCACGCAGGAGCGCCTCGGTATCCTGACACGTCTCACACGGGAGCGCAGGCGCACCGAGCGGCGAAGCCCGCTGTGTAAACAACTGGAGCGTCACGGGGGCGTCGAGCCGTTCGGAGAACACCTTGGACACCTGAGCGCGGACCTGATCCGTGAGCACCGGCATCGTGACTCCACCTCGCCGTCATCTAGACTCGGCCGTCCCAACGGGCACCATCCTCACGGTACCATCCGACGCGCCGGCACGTGATCGGGCCCAGACCCGATTCCGTAGCGCCCCGCCGATCCGCCCCGCTACGGCGTGCAGTGCGCCTCCGCCGGTTTCACCACGGCCACGACGTCCCCCCGCACCGCGTACCTCGAGACGACCGCGGGCAGCCGCACCCGCGCCAGCTCGTCCAGGTGGCTCACGACAAACACCCGGCCGGGCGCGCATACGGCCGCACGCAGGGCCCTCGGATCGTCGATCCAGTCGACATGGTGGTCGGTGTAGTAGATGAGCGACGAGTAGATGTCGAACCGGTACCCGATGATCCGATCGCCGGGGCGAAGCGCCGCACGAATCTCGAGCGCGAGCGGCTTCATCGGCTTCTCCGCCTCGACCACCGGCACCACCCACGTCACGACGCTGAGCCACGTGACGGCCATCGCCGCGCACATCGCGAGCAGCGCGGCAAGCCGGGCCCCCGTCACCGTCAGCACCAGCACCAGCGCGACCCCGGCCGCGAGCGCCACCGCCGGCGCGACGAGCAGGTGACCCAGCGCGTGAAACCGCGCGGGATAGAGCTGGGCGAGGTAGCCGCCGATCCCCCAGCACAGCGCGCCCAGCAGCACGACGAGGAGCGCCAGGGACATCCAGCCCTCCCACCCCAGCCGCCGCACCGGCAAGAACGCCTCCCACCACGCGGCCACCCCGACCGCCGCCAGCGGATAGATCGGCAGGACGTAGTTCGGCAGCTTCGTCCCCGCCGCCGTGTAGAACGCAAACGTGAGCACGCACCACAGCGCGACGAACAGGCTCCCGTCGTCGCGCAGCCGGCGCCCGTGAAACGCCGCCGCCGCCGGCCAGAACGCCGTCCAGGGGAACGCGCCGAGCACCAGGATCGGCACGTAGTAGTACCACGGGCCGGCCTGGTTCTCCACGACCCCGAAGAACCGCCCGACGCCGTAGTACCCGAACACGGTCGACACGAACGCCCGGCCGTGAAGCCACGTCTCGGCACCGTACCACGACAGCCCGACGGCGACGTACACCGCGATCCCGGCCGCCCAGGGCACCTCGCGCCACCGGTGCCAGGCGCCTCGAACCGTGACGAACGCGGCCGCGACCAGCCCGGGCAGGATCAGACCGATCGGCCCCTTGGTCAAGGTGGCGAGCCCGCAGTACAGGAAGAAGCGCAGCCAGTCCGCGCGCCGGCCGTGCTGGTACGCCCGAAGGAACGCGTGCACGCCGAGCAGCATCCACGCGAGCAACACGGTGTCGAAGACCGCGAGGCGCGATTGCACGAGGAAATGAAACGTGACCGCGAACACCGCACCGGCGAGCCAGCCGACCCGAGGGCCGAACAGGTCGCGTCCGATCAAGACCGTGGCATACACGGCGACGACGCTGAAGACGCCGGACCAGAACCGCACGGTGAGCTCGCTGAAGCCGAAGGCGCTGCCCGTGAGCGCGGTCAACCACATATAGAACGGCGGGTGCACGTACCACGGAACATGGTTCACGTACAACGTCACCCAGTCGCCCCGCTCGAGGATTTCCCGGGCGACCTGCGCGTATTTCGTCTCGTCCTGGTCCCACAGCGATCCGGCGCCGAGCCGGTAGAACGTCAGGACGGCAGCGCCGGCGAGGAGGACCGCGGTCCACAGCCGGTCGCGCCCCCCGGTCGGCTCGGGACGCCCGGCCTCGGAGGGCCCGGCGTCCCTCACGACGCGCTCCGCCGGAGGACCGTCACGCGCCCAGTCTCTCGAGAAGATATTGCGCGATCGCCGACGACCCGCCCGGGCCGCCCTGGCGCTCCCGGCCAACGCGGCCGCGCCGCTCTCGCTCCCTGGCGTCGCGCAGCAGCGCCGACGTCTCGGCGGCTCCCTCCTCAGGCGTTCCGGCGACCACGAGCGCGTCTCCCAGCAACCGCTGCTGCTCCCGGAGAAACCGCCGCGTGACCTGCGGTCCCGTGCCCGGGAATGCCACCACGGGTTTGCCGAGCCCGGCCGCCTGCTCGTGCGCGGCGCCGGCCATGCCCAACACGACCGTCGCACGTGCGAGCGCGTCGGCGAACCGGTCGCTCGTGACCCGCACGTCGAGCCCGCGGCACCGGAACCGATCGGAGTCGTCCCAGTGCGCGCCCGCGGTCTCCATGGCGCGCCGGAGCTGGTCGCGCGACAGGTTGGGAGGCCACGCCACGAGCACGGCCGGGCGTTCGCCGCCCCCCGGCGAGACCAGTTCCGCCGCACGCAGCAGCAGGAGCAGGTTGTCGAACGCCGCCGGCTTACTGCCGGGCAAGAGCGTGAGCACGGACCGGCCGGAGGGGATCCCAAACGTCTCCCCGGTTGGAGCGAGCGTGTCCATCAGCGTAAAGCCGCGGTACTCCGCGGGGATCCCGCGCCGCCGCAACGCCGCGGCGGTCACGTCATCCCGCGTGAACACGCGCGAGGCGGCTCGCCGCATCACCCACAACTCGAGCGGCGAGTGCGGACCGATGTACTCGGACCGAGGCAGCGCGAGGTGCACGACCGGACCGCCGGCCGCGGCGGCCATCCACAGGCAGTACACGTCCCCGGCAGCCACGGTGAGGGCCGCTCGGCCGCGCTGCGCCCGCAGCGTCCGCCGCTGCGCCCGCCAGAATCGCAGCCACCCTCGGCGGAGATCCCCCCACAGCGCCGCCGGTCCCACCCGGGCGCCGAACCCGCCGCTCGGGAACTCGCGGCGGGGATCGAGCAGCGTGACGCCGGCGGGGTAGGCGTGCCCGAGGCCGACGAGCGGGTATGCGAACACCTCAACGGCGCCGGACGGGAGCGCTCCAATCACCTGCGCCACCTCGACGTCCTCCCCGTAGCCGTTGCTGACGACGAGCAGCCGCTTCACGCGAGCGCGGCGCGCCGGCCCGGGGTCAGGGAGAGAAAGGGCGCCATCTCCTCGAGCATGCGTCGCGCGACCCCGGGGGGGGTCGCGTACAGGCCGCGCAACTCGCCGGCGGTGCGGTCGAGACACGTGCCGTCCGCGAGCAGTTCCAGCGCCCGACACGACACGTCCGCGGGAGCGATGTGACCGACCAGCTCCGGCACGACCTCACGGCCGGCTTCGCGGTTCGGCCACGCGACGAACTGATGCCGGCGCGCAAACCGCCAGGCCATCGCCGTCTTGACCGCGGTGCCGAGCCCCGGGAGCCGGCTGATCCACTCGCTCATGCCCTCGGTGCGAATGCGGCCCGGGCGGTCGAGCGGCAATACGACGAGCATCGGCACGCCGAGGATCGCGAGCTCCACGGTGTTCGTACCCGGCACCGTGATCGCCAGCTCGCATCCGGCGAGGGCGCGCAGGCGGTCATCCTGGACCACGTCAATCTCGAGCGCAGCCAGACGCGCGCGATGCGGCGCCAACATCCGCGCGAGCGCGTCCGGTGCGAGAAACGGCGAGGCGATCACGGAGAAGCGGATCTGCCCTCGCTCCGCACGCATCGCCGACGCAGTCTCCAGCAGAAACGGCAGCATGCCTTCCACGATCCAGCCCCGACTTCCCGGCAGCAGCGCCACGCGGGCCCCGCGCCGGGACGCATTGGCAAGATCGCGGTACGACGCGAGGTGATCCACGCGGAGATCGCCCACGACGGCCATCCGGTCGCGCGGCACGCGCACGGCTGCCAGCGCGTCGGCGAGGTCCTGAGACGGCAGGAAGATGCGCTGGAACCGGTGGGCACGCCTGCGCACGAGCGCGGTCTCCACATACGCAAATGCGGGAAACCCGAGACGACCCGCCAGGGTGGTGGTGTACCAGAGGTCGCCGCCTAGATGGAGCACGCACCCGGGACCGGAGACCGGCAGCCGCCGGATCCCGGCGACTACCGCCAAACACGCCCGCGGCCCGAGGATCCGCGCGAACGGCCCCTGACGGCGCGCGTACGGAATTTCCTGCCCGCTCGCGAACTGGCACGGCGGCAGGACCAACGAGAGGACGAGCGGCACGCCGCGTTCCTCCGCCCACGCCGCCGCGTCCCGGGCCATTGGCACGGCCCAGTTCGAGACTTCTCCCGGACCGCTCGACACCAACACCAACTCCGCGGAGGCAAC
>DATGJN010000063.1 GCA_035295165.1 bacterium | reverse complement strand
ACCGTGGCCGGGTCGGACGATTCCACCCATCTGGTCCGACGCCGGCGCATTAGCCGGTACCTCACGTGGCGCAACCGGCGGGCGGGCAGCACCACCTGCCCGCTGTACCGATTCCGCTCCATCAAGTTGGATAGGCACTAGTTTGGCTTCGACTTGATCCACAAACACGCCCAATTCCAGCGGGACGATGTTCACCTTGATGCCAATGTCGGCCATGTTGGCTTGGAACAGTTGGGCGATCGTCGTGAACTCCGCCCGGCTGGTGACGTGTTTTAGTTGAACCGAGAATCCCCCCGGCACGCCCGCTTCCTGCAAGAGCTGCTTCGCCTTCACCACATCCCGTGTATTGTAGGAAGCCGCAGTCGGGTCGAAAGCCCAGTGCTTCGGGGGGATGGGATTCGATTTGATCGCACCGAACCCAAAGGTCGCATCGAGGAGCGCGCGCCGGTCGACTGCATAATTCATCGCTTGGCGGACTTTGGAATTGTTGAGCGGCGGGCGACGAGTATTCGTCATCATAACATATGCTGAAGGAGCGATGCCTGGCGGAACTGCAAACACTTGAGACTTCCCGGCTTTTTGGACTTCTTGCGCCCGGGGCAACGGAATGGTATCGATGAAGTCGACTTGCCCCGTTTGCAGCAGCACGACTTTCTGATTCTCGTCGGGAGTTGGCAGAAACGCTATTTCGTCCAAGTACGGGATACCTCGACGATAGTACCCCTCAAAGCGTCGTACCCGGACGTACCGATCACGCACCCACTCCGTGAACCGAAACGGTCCGGCGCCCACGGGCTTTGCGGGATCGAAGCTGTGCGGGATGATCATGATATCGGCCATACTCAAGGGAAAGCTCGCGTTCGGCTGTTTAAGGCGGAAGACGATCGTGAGCGGATCAGGTGTCTCGATAGAAGCGACCTGATCGATCACAACCGTGTAGCTGTGGTTGACTCCGAGCGTCTTGTTTTCGATACGCTCCACGGATGCCCTAACCGCGGCTGAGTTGACCGGGTCACCATTGTGGAACTTCACATTTCGCCGCAATCGGAACGTCCATACCAGCGCATCGGGAGACTGCCACGATTCCGCGAGCGCACCTTGCAACCCGGTGACCGTGTCATTGTAGGTCAGGGCATCGAACAGCGCCACCGAGATATCAATGTCGAATAAGGTGCCGCCAGTGTGAGGATCGAGGGTCTCTGGCTCGGCCCCTAATGTGGCCCGGAGGAGTCCGCCACGGACACCCTGAGCCGCCACCGAGAATGAGCGGAGAAGGGCTGGGCCCCCGCCCAAGGAGGCCACCCCCAAAGAGCTCGCAGCAACGACACGTGCAAGGAAGCACCGACGTGACAACTCGCCATGTAGCATTGTTTCGCCCCCGTCGCGGACATTGCTTGTGTCCGCGTTGGTGCCTTCACTTACTCGCGCTCTGTCAAACTCCTCCTGACCCTCCCGGAACATGCAGGTGGATGGTATGTTGCGAACGAGCGACGACTTTCTTGGGACAATCCTGTGAGCGAGAAGAGCTTTGCGGATGGACCTGATGCTTCTGCAGGCGGGCTCGTGGCTGTGTGGGTAGGCTCGCCGTTGCTGGCATCAGTCAATTTCACGGAACCGACATTCGGCACGCCTTTCTGGCGACGCTCTTGCAATCGCGACCCCTATAGAGGCCATGGATTCGTTGGATCGGCTGCCGTCATCACGCATGCCATTCCGCAGCGGTCCAAGGTGCGGAGCCGTTCGGCGCCGTGGCATTGTGCGCAGCGTTTTCGCCTGGCACGCCTCGGCCAGCGGCAGGGGTACCCGCGCGAAAAACGGCGCGGCACTTGACGGGGACAGCGTCCGCCGCCCGGGCGGCCAGGAAACGCCGACGTGACCACCGCGTAGAGAACGCGCTCGATGCCATCCCTTTCTATGTCCCTCGCCACGAGTCGCTTGCGGGGACGATCTACGGGAATGATCTTAGACCGACACCACCGCACCGCTCCATCGCGGGTCCGTGGCGGCGGTCATGGGCTCCGTGCCGGACCCAAGTGCCAGCGCTTGCACCCCACCAAACCGGGGACGCGTCCGCACCTGGTGCCCAAGCCGTCTTAGCCGCGTCTTCAGGACAGCCCCACCCTCTTCGATCTGCACCGGCTCAGCCGACTCTACGTGAAACCGCGTAGCGGCGAGCGCGGCCGCAAGCGAATCGCCCCGGTCGATAATGCGCACGACCGCATACGGCACAGTGCACAAGAGGGTGCGTCCGCCCGATCCACCGATCACAAAGATCGGCCGGCCATCTTTGGCGACCAACAGCGGGTTCATGTTGTTCAATGGCCGTTTGCGGGGCGCGACGGAGTTGGGGCGGCCCGGCCGGGGGTCAAACCGCGACATCCCGTGGCCCAGGACAATGCCGGTCCCCGGAACGACCACGAGACTGCCAAACCCACCGCCGTGGGTGATCGTGAGCGTGACGACGTTGCCGCGACAATCGGCGGCGCAAATGTGGACGGTCCCACTGTCCGACGGGTCCGGCGAGATCACCTCCCCAGCGGAGGGCAATTCCAACCCCGCCGTCACAGCACGCTGCAAGACCGTGATCCGACGCTCGTCCAGCTCCTCGTCCGCGAGTACTGTAGCGTGGTCCGGATCGCCATACCGCAGGAGGCGTTCCCGCCAACAGGCCTTCGCGATCTCCACGAAACAATGGACGAGCGCCACGTCGTCGCGCATGCCCGCGACATCGAAGTTCTCCAGCACGCGCAGCATCTGAAGCGTTGTGAGGCCGCCCATCGGCAACGGCGCCGCCGCGATCGAAAATCCGCGATAGGTACAGCGGAGGGGTTCGACGACTTTGGCTTCGTATGACGCCAAGTCGTCCAGCGTGAGCCGGCCGCCGCCCGCCTGGACTGTCTTGACAATCGCCCCGGCAATGTCGCCCCGGTAGAACAACTCAGGACCGTCCCGGCTTATCGCCTCCAGCGCACGGGCCAGGGCAGGGTTCCGGAGGAGCTCGCCTGCCTCAGGTACTCGGCCCCCAACGGAAAACAGGTTCAAGACGTCCGGGAACAGATCAGCGTTGGGGACGAGCGTCTCGTGGATGCTCAGCACGTTCTGCTCGTCGATCGGATAGCCCTCTGCCGCGGATTCAATCGCTGGCTCAATGACCGTCCGAAGCGACAGGGTGCCGAATCGGCGCTGCATCAGGGTCAACCCGGCGAGCACGCCTGGCACGTCCACCGCCTGGGCCCCCATCACGTTGGCCGCCCCGGGCACCCAGAGACTGCCGCCGGAGCTCTCGCGGACCGGAAATATGTCGGGCGATGCGGCCGCCGGCGCGCGCGAGTCAAAATCCACGGCATGAAGCGCGTGCTGCTGCGCGTCGTAGATGAGGGCGCTTCCGCCGTATCCAGCAATTCCCGTGCTGGCCGGCGTAACGACCGAGAGCGAAAAGCCGGCGGCGACCGCCGCGTCAACCGCCATGCCACCCGCCCGCAGCACGCGCGCCGCCGCGTCCGAGGCCACCGGGTGTGGCGTGACGACCATCCCGCCAGCCACCGTCACCTCCATAACTGCGCACCCCTACGCACCCGAGGATTCACCTCGCGATCCGGGCATGTTGGATCGGTCTCGTGCTGCCAACCGCGTTCAGCGCTTTACGTTGTCCCGAGGCCTCCGGGCCGCGACCTGTCGATGTCCGGGCCGTGTTGACGCGGCCTTATCGCCACAACCACACATCCCAAAAAAGAGAAACTGCCGGATCGCCGGGCTAAACTCGTGCTAGCGCGCGGCCGCGTGCGAGGAGACTACCGGAACTCCACATCTCCACGTTGACCCCGATCTCGCCCATCTTGGCTTGGACCCAGATTTCCGTTTTGATTCCTGCAACTCCTTTCATTGACGGAGCCAATCCCGTTTCTTCGTCCGGACCCTCCCCGGCAGCCTCGCGTGGACGCGTTCGTGTCTTATTCGGGCCATCCTGGGGGCGCCCATGTTACAACATCAGCACGAGGATCACCTGACACTTCAATATCCCGGAGTCAGGACGCGGTTAAGGCACACAAGTTCATAGGCGCTCACCTGTACCCCCACTGGTTTGACCTAACCTCCCGACCGTGCGAAATACTATTCTTATTATGCGAAGTGCGTCGAGCTCGACATCCCCACTCAGGTACAGGTGGGTCACAGTATACGTTACTCGGCCGATCGGCCTTTGAGGAGCGTCGGGAGGTCGATCACCCTGGGCGCCGTTGCATGCGACCTCCCGGAGTTGAAGCTCGTTGGCATCCACATAGGATGGCCATGAACCGAGGAGATGATGCGTGTTGCGTGGAAACACCCGCATGTTTATATTGGTTCCAGTGCCCTGCCTCCTCGCTTGTGGAAGCCCGAGGTTGCGCAGTTCATCGACTCGTGGGGCCGGACAAGGGTATCTTTGGAACCAACTTTCCTTTGATCGATCCGGAGATCGCCCGTCGTGAGATTGAAACACTGCCAATTCGCGCTGAATCGAAGCGAGAATTCTTGCGGGATAACGCGACCAAGCTCTACAAACTGTCCGTACCTTCGACCCCAGACGCCTGACACGACAGGAACCCGCTGGCCTGCGCGTGGAGCGGACGTGTCGCGAGGTCGTTGAGCGGGGTGAGAGGCAGACGCGCCGCTGAGCGAAAGAAGCCGCTCCGCGAACCGATGCACGTAACGTTGAGAATAGCATGATGTGGGGGCGAATTGTGGCTGACGCAGACTGGCGCAACCTATACGACGTGGTCGTCGTCGGTGCCGGCGCCTGCGGTCTAGTCGTCGCTGCGACCGTAGCGAGCGCGAACGCGCAGAGCAGCGTGTTGCTCCTCGAAAAGGACACGCGTATGCGGTGCAATGCGCAACTCGCGGGAGGCATGATCCAAGCGGCGGCAACTCGATTCCAGCGCACCGCGGGCATTCGCGATGACTCACCGGAGCTCATGGCGGAGGACATCCTCCGCAAGAATCATGGCCGGGGAGACGCCACGCTTATCCTGGCCTTGTGTCACGAGTCGGCGCGCGTGGTGCACTGGCTTGCCGACACGGTCGGCATCCCGATTGAATTTGCGCCTGAAACACACTGGATTGGGCATAGTCGACCACGCATGCACGCCCATCCGATGCGGTCGGGTGCACCGCTTATCGACGCGTTGCGAAGCTTTGTGTCCCGGCTTCCAAACGTGACATTCCTCGACCCTGCGCCCTGCCGCGGCCTACATACAAGCAACGGGGCGGTGACGGGTGTGGACATAGAATATCAAGATCGACGCGCCTCCATCAATGCGCGGAAAGTCGTCCTCGCAGTTGGCGGATTTGCCGCCAACCCGACCATGGTCGCGCAGTACATTCCCGAGATGATTGGCGCTCCATACGTCGGGTCCGAAAGCAACACCGGGGAGGGCATTGTCTGGGGGATGACAGCCGGTGCGGCCATCGAGAGAATGAGCGCATATCAAGGGCTCGGTTTCGTGCTCCACGGCCTCGGGACACGCCTTAACCCCGGGGTAGTGAGTGCAGGCGGCATCATGGTCGATCGAACGGGCCGACGCTTTGCGCGTGAGGACCAAGGCTACTCAGAGTGGGCGGCGGTGGTCCTGCGACAGCCCGGCGGCATCGCGGTGGCCATCTGGGATGAATGGATCCACGAACGCCTCAGGCACACTAACACAATGGTCGAATCGGAGCGGGCGGGTGGCATCCACCGGTTCCACAGTGCGGCAGATCTCGCTCAGCGTTTTCACATGGACGTTTCGACGTTCATTGGCACGCTCCAGGAGTATGAGCGTACGGTAGCACAGTCTCAAGACCGCTTTGGACGCGTGCTCCTGGGGCACGCGTTGACACCGCCGCTGTATGCGGCGACCGTCACTGGTGCACTAGCACATACGCAAGGCGGCCTCAAGATCGATGCAAACGGCCACGTGCTGCACTCCAACGGTCAACCGGTCGGACACCTGTATGCCGGCGGGGGGACCGCAGCGGGAATCTCGGGCGACGGGGCGGACGGATACACGTCAGGGAACGGACTTCTCATGGCGTTTGGGCTGGGGCGCATTATCGGGCAAAACATTCTCGGCTCACTCTGACGTGCCAAGTCACAGGGTGGCCTGCCTACCGCAACGAAGCCCGAGACTCTTCCCCTTGTTGGACGTGCCGCTGCAATAACCAAGCGCCAACGTCCAGGACCACCGCCATTGCCGCCATAAGCACCAGAATGGCGAATGACATACTGACTTGGAACCCGTTTGTGGCTTTGACCAACATTTGCCCTAACCCATAATAAGAGGCGACCATTTCAGAAACGACGACCCCAAGGACGGAGTAGACCGCCCCCAGCCGAAGTCCAGCCACGATGCTAGGTAATGCCGAGGGGATCTCCACAAGGAGAAATCGCTGGAGCCGCGACGCGCCTAGGGAGTTGGCCAACGCCAAGATATCCGGGTCGACGTTGCTCAATCCGGCCATCGTGTTCACGAGCAAGAGAAAGAACACAATAGTTACTGCAACAAAAACCTTGGCGGTGACTCCGAGGCCAAACCACATGATAAACAACGGCGCGAGCGCAGGGCGCGGCAGAGCATTGAACAGCGTGATGTAAGGATTGAATGCCCGTGCGAGCACCGATACGCGCCACAGCGCAACGCCGCCAGCTACTCCAAGTATCGACCCGACTGCTAAGGAAATCGCAGCGGCGACGAGCGTCTGCCAAAGATTATACCAAGTTGCGCCCTGGCCCAAGACATTGATCAGTGACACGGCAACCGATATGGGATCGCTGATGTAGAATGCCTTTATGATATTGGTCGCGGAAAGAAATTCCCACCCGCCCAAGACTACTAGCAACGCAGCAATGCGCACCGTCCACGCCGTTGCCTCATACCGTCGCCGCATTGTGCGCATCTCCGCGCGAATACTCGCCTCAAACGTTTGGAGGTCAGCGGTGCGCGCCGCGCTAGTAGCTTGAGTCACGCGCACAGTCCCCATAGTTGGCTCCCATCGAGTTCATCAGTCGTCTACTCCTCATTCATCTTCCGCTGGTGAAAGCTGTGCTCGCACTTCGGTCTTGAGCTGCCCGCTCAGAAGCCGATGGTAGCGACGGAAATTTGGATCGTCCAATTCAATCTCAGTGGTCCGAGGTCTCGGAATGGCGACCGCTACATCGGCGACAACGCGGCCAGGGCGGTGGCTCACAAGGACGACCCGATCTCCCAAGAGGATCGCCTCGCCAAGATCATGGGTAACAAAAATGACCGTGGCGTTCACACGCTCCCACAAACGCAAGAACTCTTGCTGCAATAACATCCGCGTCTGCGCGTCAAGCGCAGCGAACGGCTCGTCCATTAGCAAGCAACGTGGCTCAAGCGCCAACGTCCGGGCGATCGCAACTCGCTGACGCATCCCTTGTGAGAGCTCGTTGATTTTGGAATCCGCGAATGCGGTGAGGCCAACACGGTCGAGCCACTCCGCACTCTTCTGACGCCGGAGATCCCGTGACTGCCCGCGGATCTCCAGTCCGAACTCGACATTCTGGCGCGCAGTCCGCCACGGCATCAACGCGTCGCGCGCCAGCATATACGCCACTTCTGCTGGCGGCCCCGTCACGGCACGTCCGTCGAGCAGTACCTCCCCCTGGCGGGGGAAGACAAGGCCTCCAACCATGGCCAACAGAGTCGTCTTTCCGCATCCGGAAGGGCCGACTATGGTCAAGAATTGGCCCGCAGGGATCTCCAAGTCAAAGTCCCAGAGTGCCGGTACCACGCCGTTTCCCTGCGGAAACGCGTGTCGAACGCGTTTCACAGAAATGGCCACCCCGGTTCGTTGTGGCGCCGGCACCTTGCTCCGAACTCCCTCCCGCTCTAGAGAATACCCGCGTGTGTCGACGTTCGTGGCGGCGTGCGCCCGAAGTACGACCGCGGCGTCGTTCTCACCTACCCCCAGGCATCTGCGCGTAGGGGAGCACCAGGGTTTGGTAGTTGATATGGTAACGAACGACATCGTCGCGCTTGAGAATGCCAAGCGTCTCCAACAAGCTGATCTCGTCATTAAGTAAGCGCGGCGACACTCGAAACCGCGCATCCTGTTGTGGCGCCGTGGCTACGGCGTGTTGAATGGACGACGCGATGACGGAGACGTACCGTCCGCCATAGTCGACGTCGGAAATGATCTGCGCAGCCGCAGCGGGGTTAGCTTTCTCCCAGTTGAATGCGTCGATCAAGGCAGCTAGCCACCCCTTGATATCGTCCGGGTGCTGGGTCGCGTACTGCGCGGACGTGCCCATCGCAAACGTGCTCAAACTATTAACCTGCTGAGGAGCACCTGGTCCTGTCAGGTTGACATACTGAACGGTATGCGCTTCGATCGCCATCACCCCAGCATCCGCCTGCGAATACGTCACATACCCATCGAGCCGTCCGCTGCTGAGTTGGGCAATCCCAGACTGCGGCGGGCCCACGGCGACGATGTGTACAGCGTCCAAAGGCACGCCCGCTAGCTGCAACCCGGCCTGCAAAGCTAAGTATACAAGGGACCCGATCCCGGTCAGGCCAAGCGTCTTCCCCTTGAGCGCTTGCAGTTTGTCGCCGAAGGACGCGTGCGGGTCCGTCGCGATCTTAGCCAACGGGGAGTTCTGCGGTACCTGTATGGCGTAAGGGATCCAGTCGTTCAGCATGCCCGCGAACCGGATGTCTTCGCCCTTCGCTGCGGCCAACAGTAGAATTTCCGGATTAGTGGACCAGCCAGCGATGCTGCCGCCCACCAGAAACTGAGCCGCTGCCGCACCGCCACTGGGTGGCGAAAGAAACTTTGCGTCGAGCCCATGCTGCTTGAAAAAGCCTTGCCGATCTGCAATGACGTCGAGCCCGTACACTTCGCCAGTGAAGGTGGCTATCGTTATCGGAGACAACGCACCGGCCGGGAGGACGGACCAGGTGGCCCCGGCCACCAATACCACGCAGATGAGCGCACTCACCACAAAGCGACGCGCCATCGCTTTCACTCCCGTCATTTTGACCTGCCCCCCTTCTGAGCTGCCTTGCGCCTCGCTAATTACTCGCCTCATGACAGGCCGAACGCGCGGTCGAACGTAGGCGCGGGTGCCAATAGTGTCAGCCCGTGCTTGGAGAGGGTGATGTCTCGCCGGCCACTGCTGCCAACGGTTCTGTCCACGCGGGCCACATGCGCGCAATTGTGTCCGCAACCGTCACGAGACGCGGTGCGAGTGCACGCATGATCTCAAGGGTGAATCGACTGGACGGGCCTGCAACCGTGATGCCAGCCACGACTCGTCGGCTGGTGCCGACTCGGATAGGAGCACCCACCGAGTTGACGTCGTCCCAGTACTCCTGAACTGTCGTCGCATAACCTTGCTGGCGCACGCGCGCCCATTCGGCCCGATTGGCATCGACGGTAGTCAATGTCTGGCCGGTAAGTCGCGGTAGCCCTTGCTTGAGAACGATCCGAATCGCTTCCTCTTCTGCCAACGAGGCCAACCAGACCTTTCCGGCCGCGCTCGCGTTAAGCGTAACGCGCCGTCCCAGCATCGGCACGAGCTTGACACGTTGAGTGCCTTCGGCCTTGGCGACAAAAATCATGTCGTCACCTTGTACCACCGCCAGCTGGACGAGTTCACCAGTCTCTCGTGCAAGGTCTGCCAGATACGGCTGACAGATATCTTCAAATCCCATCGTGTCGATAAAGGCAAACGCCAGGGAAGCTATCCTGAGCGTCAAGCGATAGCGTTGGCTCTGCGGGTCCTGCTCCACGTATCCTGCGCCTTGCAGGCTTGCGAGAATGCGGAAGACGGTAGCTTTGCTCAATTTGGAAGCACTAGCCAATTCCGTCACGCTCAGGCCATGCCGCGCCGCCGAAAGATGCTCCAGCACGCCCATAGCGCGCCGAATCGCATTGATTGTCCCGTAATCGCCCGCTGACATGTGTTCCCCTCAGCGTGTGTGCCTTATGCGCGTTCAGCTTGTCGATGCGTGTGTGATCGACGCACCGGTCACCGCCCCACATCGTGAGTCGTCGCGACATCGCGCTCGTCTCGAAAGCGCCTGAACTTGTATTCGTCAGCCTCGCGCAACACCGCAAACTCCTCTGGAATCAAGTACAGTGTACGGGGAGTCAGCTCGGACACGTCCTGCACAGTCATTGTAATCGCTCGGCCTACTGCTCCAGCTTGCTCTGAAGCGGCAGTAAATCGAATGACCAGTTCCTCACCTGAAAGCGGATCATTCGCGCGGCGGTAAGCAACGACGACTTGGAAGTCGTCGATTCCGGGTACCGCGCTCATCGCCGCGATCAGTGCTACGGGATTCAGTAGCGTACCTCGGACCTTCACCAGCGCATCGCCTCGTTGCGGAGGAATGATGAACCGTGGACCATCCCGCCCGCACCGATCGCACGGGCCCGTAATCATCGCCGAAAGGTCGCCGATTGCGTATCTGAACAGCACGGTGCCGCGACGGTTCAAATGACTAAGTAACACAAGGCCACGCGTACCCTCGGGCACCGGCGCATGTGTGGTTGGATCCACGACCTCGAACCAATACTGCTCCGCCGCCGGAACGTGGAGCGGCCCTTCCTCCGTACATTCGATCGTCGGGCCCTGCATCTCAGTGCACCCATACCCGTTTTGAATGAACACGCTTGTCGCGCCCAACGAGGCCAGGCGATGGCGTAAGTCCGCACGCATCCCTGGAGGACACGGCTCCCCGGCAACAAAGGCGATACGCACGCTGGACAAATCGAGCCGCAGGGTCTCCGCCACCTGAACAACCCGACGCACGTAGCTCGTAATTCCCCAGAGTACGGTGGCACGATGAGTCGCGATGAGTCGGACGAACTCCTCTGTCGTCCGATGTACGGGAAACGGCGTGTCAAGGCGGCCGGTAAACCCGGTGAGTACTCGCGCTCCCACTGCGAGTGGGCCGTAGGAAGCACTCAGGAAGCCTTGGTGTGGAACCGCGGTGAGCGGAAAACAGTTGGCCACGACATCCGCAGCCGTGATACCCGCCATCTCGGTGGCCACGCGCATCTGCCAGATTCGGGCGACGTGATCGTAACTAGTGTCGTAAAATGGCGTCGGCCGCCCCGCGGTACTGCCCGTCGTGTACACGACGCCCCACAGGGTTCGTTCAGGTAAAGAGAGATCCGCCAGGGATTCCGAGCGGAGCCGGAACGCGTCCGGGTCCGCCATGTACTGTTGCTTGGTGGTGACCGGGAGCTTGCGCAGATCGGTCAAAGAGCCGAAGTCGCGCCGTGACAGGCCAAGGCGCTGCATCAGGCTCCGATAGTAGGGGTGTGCCGCGCAGACGTAGTCCATCATCTGATGGAACCGTCGTTCCCAGACGGCGGCAAGCTCTTCGACCCCGGATCGTCCTGCCGGCATCGGCCCCGCCTTCGTCAACGTCCCCGCCACACGGGCGCGCGTTTCTCCAGAAACGCTCGGCTGCCTTCCTGGGCGTCCTCGGTCCGTTCCAACTCCCGCAACAGCTGCGTCGCGTACCGGTAGGCATCGTCAGGCCGCATCGGCAGGGTACGGAGGGTCGCCTCTTTCATGGCGCGCACCGCGAGCGGCGCGTTGGCCGCGATCTTGTGGGCCATCTCAAACGCACGCGCACGCACGTCGCCGGACGGCACCACGTGGTTTACCAGGTGGAGCGCCAGCGCCTCTTGCGCCCCGAGAAACTCGCCGGTCAGTAAGTACTCCATCGCAATATTCAAGGGGATCTTGCGCGCCAACAGGGTCGGCCCGCTGACAGAGCAGATCCCGCGCTTGACCTGAGGCCAGCCGAAAAACGCCTGCTCTCCGGCCACCAAGATATCGCACCCGAGCGCGAGACCGCACCCTTGGGCAAGGCAGGCTCCGTTAATCGCAGCGATCAGCGGCTTGAAGATAGAGTGCTGAAGCTCGTACAACTGGTCCACTGTCGGGGTGCCGGCGAGCGTTTCGCTGAGGTCGTGGCCTGTCGAAAAGGTGCTGCCAGCGCCGGTGAGCACGGCCACCCAGACGTCTTCGTTATCTCGGATGTCGATCAGCGCGGCGTGCACGTCCTCCCGCATCTGATGGTTGATAGCGTTCTTCTTCTCCGGTCGGTTGAGAACAACCAGAGCCACGGGCCCTTCCACTGAGTAGTCAACGGTTTTCATGCTGCACTCCCAAGGGTGCGTCTGCCCGCCGCGCTAGCAGCGCGAGCGGTCCCTGTCTCTTGCGTGTTCCCGCCGTTGGACCGAGCGCGACGTCGCTCAGTCCTCGAGCCCGAACAACCGCGCAGCATTGCCCCATAGAATCTCGTGCTTGGTCTCCGTGGCGATGGGCAACTGCAACACGTCCTCGATACTCGGGGTCCACTCGAGGAGTGGATAGTCGGTCCCGAACAGCACTCGCCCCTTCAGCAGCGGGGTATCGAAATAGGACACCAGCTCCTTGTGCAGGTACCGCGGCCGGATCCCCGAGAGCTCCAGGTACACGTTCGGGTGCCGCCAGGCGACGGCGATCATCTGCAGAATCCATGGCCAGCCCGCGTGACTGGCGATCACCTTCAGCTCCGGGAAGAACACGCAGACCTCGTCCAGATAGGTCGGATTGCCGGTCTCGAAGCTCACGGTCGGGTCGAAGTGGCTCGACGTATGCAACACGACCGGGACGTTCAGCTCGACCGCCTTGGCGTACAAGGGGTAGTAGCGCTTGTCGTTCGCGAGCAGCTTTTGGAGCCACGGCCCCAGGTTGAGGCCACGCAGACCGAGCGACTTTACGGCGCGCTCAAACTCGCGCACGGCGTCCATACCCTTGTGTGGATCCACGCCCGCAAACCCAACGAACACGTCCGGATACCGGTCGCAGAGCGTGGCGATCACCTCATTCGGCGTCTTGCGGCCCCACGTGGTTGTATTGTCGGCCGCACAGATGATCGCCCGTTGCACCCCGGCAGCGCGCATCTGCGCGATCTGCTCCTCGATGTCGATCGGGATCACGCGGTCTCGCATACGGTAGAGGTCCAGGTAGCGCAGGTGCGGCGTGATCGTCGTCGGGGGCGTCCACGACCCGAGACATTCCTTGATGCGCGGGACCATGCGCGCGTCGAAGACCTTCTGCGGGCTCATCCGAATGCGCTCTCCCTGTCAGCGTGTGTCGTCGCGGTGCGACGCGCGGGTGCTCATCGACGCCCGGCGGCGCTGAGCCGGGCCTTCAACATCGGATAGACACCGCCGGCATCGAGCACCTCAAGAATGAAAGGAGGAAACGGCGCGAAGGACAACTCCGCACCAACCGTCAGATTCCTGACCACCCCTTCCGCGAGATGCACCTCGAGCGCGTCCCCCTGGGTGACCGCGGTCGAGATACCAGGGATTTCGAGCACGGGGAGTCCATGATCGATCGAGTTGCGGAGGAAGTAGGGAGCGGCGCTCTCGCACAACACTGCGCCCACCCCGGCGCCCCGGATGGCCATGCACGCGTGGTCGTGATCGTGGCCGTACCCCATGTTCTGCTCGGCCACGATGAAGTCGCCCGGTTGCACCTTGCGCGGGAACTCGGGGTCGACGTTGATCATGCAGTACTGCCCGAGCTGTTCGTAGGTGAACATCCCCTTCCGCTGCAAATCCCGGACCAGCGAGTACGAGCAGATCTCCCAGTCCACGTCCAGGATCCCCGGGAACGCCCACGCCTTCCCGCTCAGCCGCCGCGGCAGGCCTGGTGCGCCGCGCGGCCGAAGGGGCCCCGCGCTCACAGGTACCTCCGGGGGTCGACGATCTTGCCCTCGATGCACGACGCGGCGACGGTCGCTGGGTTAGCGAGGTAGATCTGGGCGTCGTTGCTGCCCATCCGCCCAGGGTAGTTGGTCTGCCCCGTCGCGATGCACACGTCCCCGCGGGCAAGGGGGGTGTTCGCACCCCACTCCATGCCTTCGTTCGGAGTGGGCACCACGCATTCGGCGTCCACGAAGACGCGGATGAGTCCTTCGTCGAGGGCCTGCCGGAGGATGCTCACGGTCCCCGGGGTGATGTTCAAGATGACGCCGCGCTTGATCTTGCGACCGCGCAGCACTCGCGCGGCCAGGCGCAGATCGTCAATCCACGCGTTGGCGTCGCTGCCGATGAACCCTCGGTTCACCGTGGTTCCCTCCAGCTCGCGCACCGCCTTGACGACATGGCGCTTTGGCGGCGGGACGGCCTGCGGTTCGACGGCGGACACGTCAAATTCGACCACCCGCGCGTACTCGGCATCGGCGTCGCTCATCAGCGGTTCAAACGGCTCCGTGGTTCTCGCGGTAACGTAGGTCACGGTCCGCGGATCGGGGTTCATAATCGCCGTCCACGCACCGGCAAAGAGCGCCTGAGAGCAGATCGAGAATCGTCCCTCCATGCTCAGCTCGTCGATGTACGGCCCGGTCCACTCCAGCACCATCCCTACGGCCCCAGACGGTCCGAGCTGCCCGAGGATGTACTCGGAAACGTCCCGAGGGCACGTGCCCGGCGGCTGCGTGCCGTGAATCACGAGCTTCACCGAGCGCGGCACCTTCACCCACGTCTTCCCCGTGAGGAGGTAGGCGGCGGTGCCGTACGACAAGGCACTCGCAAACGCCCCTAGTGCCCCAGCGGTGCTGATGTGACCGTTAACGCCCTGGAAGTAACACGCGCCCGGCAGCGGCCAACAGTGTTCAACAGCGACCATGTTCTCGATGCCTTGCCGGCCCAGTTCGTAGCTATTCTCGTCGGGTACTTCCATCGTCTGTGCCCACTCCCGCATCCAGCGACGGTTCTCCGCCGCATTGTGCGACGCGGTTGCCCCGTAATGACCGTCGACAATCTTGACGCGGCGCGGGTCAAAGACGCGGGCACCCCATTCCAGGATCAGCCCTGCGCCCTTGTCGATCGCGGAGTGGGGGGCGATCACAGTCGGACATGGGGTCGTGACCTCCGCGTAGTCGCCGGGCCGAATGTTGGCCCGCCCCGATGCCTTCGCGAGGATCTTCTCGGTAATGGTGCTACCCACTGCTTGACGCTCCTTCCGTGTCGTTGCCGGCGTGGACCCGACGTCGACCGCGCCCGGGCGCCGGGTGCACGCCGGCGCTCAGGCCAGCGGGTCCGTGGCGTCGCCCACGAACTCTCGCTCGAACTCCGTGTAGCGCGAATACCCGATCAACTCGTAGAGCTCGGCGCGCGTGAACATCCGATCCAACCACCCTGTCTGGGTCCCGCGAGCCTTGAGCTCGGCATAGAAGGCCTCCATCGCTCGCAGGGCGACCCGCAGCCCCGAGGTGGCGTAGATCACGATCGCGTACCCAAGGTCCTCGAACTCGCTCGCCGATAAGTACGGCGTCTTGCCGAACTCGGCCATGTTAGCCAGCAAGGGGACGCGTACGGCCCGCGCATAGTCCGCGAACTCTTCCCGGGTTTGCAGCGCCTCGGGAAAGATGACATCGGCACCCGCGGCGGCGTACGCGCGCCCGCGCTTGACCGCTTCGTCGAATCCAAGCGGGGCACGGGCGTCCGTCCGCGCGATAATGACGAAATCCGGGTCCGACCGCGCGGCCACAGCCGCGCGGATCTTGCCCGCCATCTCTTCCAGCAAAATGCACTCCTTGCCGGCGACGTGCCCGCACCGCTTCGGAGAGACCTGATCTTCCATGTGTAGCCCGGCCAGCCCGGCCTGCTCATACTCCCGGACCGTCCGCATGACGTTCAGCGCGTTGCCGTACCCGGTGTCCGCGTCGGCGAAGACCGGCGTGTGCACCGCGTTCGCGATGTACCTCGCATTGAGGGCCATCTCCGTCACGCTCAGCAGTCCGATATCCGGCAGTCCGGCCAGCGCCGTGACGGTACCCCCGCCTGTCATGTACATGGCCTCGAAGCCGGCGCGTTCGATCAGCTTTGCGCTGAGCGCGTCAAACGCCCCGGGCGCCATGAGAATCTGCTTGCGCGCCAGCAGCTCACGCAGGCGACGCCCAGGACTGGGCGTCAGATGTGTGCTCATCGTGTCCTCCCCACAATCCGCGACCGCGGCGCCCGGGCCGGCCCACGATCGCTCACGCGCGGCGCGGTAAATAGCATCCGTAGCCTTGGTTCGCCACCACGGCATCATTGTGGTACACGGTCCGTCCCCGCACGACGGTGCGTTCGGGGAACCCGAACAACGCTTCCCCCTCGAACACGTTGAAGTCGGAGACCCCTTTGATCCAGCTGGCGGACGCGACGCGCTTCTTGTCGAGGTCGGTCACCAGGAAATCCGCGTCGGACCCCAGCGTGAGCGTCCCCTTCCGCGGGTAGAGACCGAAGATCTTCGCGGCGTTTGTACTCGAGATCTCGACGAGCCGCTCGAGGCTCATCCCGCGCTTCTTGACACCGTGGGTCACCAGCGCCGGGAACATGGTGGCCATACCGGAAAATCCCAGCCGCGCCTGCAGCACGTCGCCGGTCTCAATCTTCTTCATCGCTTTCAAAATGGCGCAGTGGTCGGTCCCGACGGTCGAGAGGGTTCCGCCCAGTACGCCCTGCCAAAGGGCGTTTTGCACCTGCCGGTCGCGCACCGGGGGATTGACCTTCGCAAGCGCCCCGCACGGCGACTCCGTGTCGAGCGCCAGGTAATGGGCGCAGGTCTCTGCATAGCTGTTCAGGCGGCGCAGATCATAGCGCTCTCGAAGCGCCTGGAGCGTTTCTTCCGCACTTGTGTGGACGAGGTAAACTGAAGCGCCCGTGCGCTCGGCAAGGTACAACGCCATCATCGCGTAGACAGTCTCGGTGAATCCGGGATTGAGCTTGTCCCAGAGGTCGAGCCCGGTGCGACCCAGGTGGTCCCGTTTGAGAAAGTGGTCGGCTTCGGGCGGCGCAAAGGGCGGAATCGAGATCTCAACATTCTGCGCGTGCACCGGGACACGCACGTTCGGATACTTGCCCGCCGCGCGCAACGTTTGATAGAGCAGTCCGTCATCGATGCGAGTGTCGCTCCCGATCCGCTGCTTCTCAAACCCTTTCCAATGGCCCGTGAACTTGAACGACGTGACCTCGAATTCGCGGATGTATGTGGCCATCTCGGCGACGTGCTGCTCGGTCAAGATCCCAAAGTGACACGCGAAGTCCACCACCGCCTGCCGCTCCGCGATCGCGAGTTCGGGCGGCCAGCTCTGCAAATAGGAATCCTTGTGAAAGAAGTAGTTGATGAGCGTGGTCACGCCTCCGCAGGCGGCGGCGCAGGTTTCGGAGTACCACTCGCCGTCTGACGGAGTGTAGATGCCTATGTGCACGTGTGGCTCGATCGCGCCTGGCAACACGTGCCTGCCATTGGCGTCAATCACTTCGGCGGCGTCAACCCCGGAGGAGTCAAGCAGCAGGCCAACTACCTTGCCATCCTTGATCAGCAGGTCCTCCCTGCGGACGCCGCGCTCGGGCGTGACGATGGTTCCGCCCCGAACGATGGTGTCGACGCTCATGATCGGGGCCTCGCCGTTGCGGTCATCGCGGCGCGCAGCGAGGGCACGGTCTGAAGATACGCGACCGCCTCGCGGCACGTCATCACGTCGGCGTACTTCATCCAGAGGTCGAGAAGAGAGCTCTTGTGAGACTGCTCGATGCGATCTGCGACGCCGTCCTCGAGCACCGCAGCGTTAAACCCGTAGGAGACGGCATCGATGCACGTCGCGCGGACGCACCCCGAAGTCGAAACCCCGCCGATCAGCACGGAGTCGACCCCCAACCTCACCAGATACTGCACCAACGGGGTCCCGAAAAGGGCACTCGCCGTCGTCTTGTCGACCACCAGCTCGTCGTCTGCAGGGCTCAGTTCGGCCAGGATGCGTGTACCCGGCGCGCCGTCAATGAACCGCTCGAGGTTTCCGCGCTTCAGGGCAAACCCGTCGTAGCGCGCTCCCCGAACGCTGTAGCAGTATCGTGTGTAGACGACCGGGATCCCGACGGCGCGTGCCGCCTCACGGACCGTCACAAGCTGCCGTACCACCGCCCACGCGGCAGCGCCACCGCCCGCAGGATATTCGGTGATCTGTTCAAGAATCGGCTTGTCAGCGCCGATGTGATTATATTGGCAGTCGATCAGGATCAGCGCGGGAGCATGGCCGAGGCCTCGCTTCTTGCCGTAGCCGCCCCGGGCGATTACTTGTCGGTCCTGTTCGCTCAAGGTATCGCTCCAAACAGGCATGAGCTACCTCCCGATGCGGCACGTTCCGTCGTGCAGATAAAGGGAGAATTGACAGATTCTGAAACACTGTTGTAACATAAAACACGTTTTCATTCCTGTCAAGATCCCTGCTCCGTCGTGACTCACATGAGCATCGGCTGTCGTTAGGGGAGGTGGGGAGATGCAGCACAGGACCGCTGTGACGCGAGTCTGGGCGAGCGCCCTAATCGCGGGCTTGATCTGCGTGCTTGCCATCGGCGCGGGAAGTTTAGGGCCGGTTGCGTCGGCGGCTCCGCCGGCGTTGGGCTCCCTCGTCATTGGCTCGGGGATTGACGCTTCGTACGCGTCAATACAGGTGGCCGTCCGGAACGGCTTCATGGAGCGGCACGGCATCAACGCCACCCTGAAGGTCTTTCCGTCAGGACAGGAAGCATTGGAAGCGGTCTTGACCGGCCAGTCCGACTTCGCCGGCAACGGCCAGTACAACGTCCCGCTGGTCGCCGCTCAGGGTGGCAACATCAAGATCATCGCTGAGTACGAGCGCTCCGACAAGCAGTTCGGGGCGGTCGCGAAATCCTCCATCACAAAGCCCGGCGATCTGATCGGGAAGAGAGTCGGCACCCAGTTCGGCACCTCGCCGGAGTACTATTATCACCTGTATGCGAAGCACTACGGTCTCGATGAGAGCAAAATCACGCTGGTCAATCTGCAATTCGCGCAAATGGTGCCTGCGCTCGCGAAGGGGGACATCGACGCCTTTTTCGCGTTCGAACCGAGCCTCACGCGCGCCACAGACGACGTCCCGGGCACGAGGATTCTTGCGCGCTCGGGCGACGATGGGGTCATGCCGCTGCGCGTGTACGCGGGCGTTTCTCAGAAAGTCTACTCGAACAAGGCTCTCGCCGTGGCGTTTCTCAAGGCCCTGATCGAGGCAGGCGACTGGGCCAACGCTCACCCCGACGAGACCGCCACTGTCATTTCACAGGCGTTCCAGATAAAGCCCGCGGACGCCAGGCGCTTCGTCGGGTATTTCGACTATAGCGTACGTTTCGATAAGGCGTCACTGGCCGAACTCGATCGGGTCGATCAGTACCTCGTCGACCGCAAGCTCGTGTCGACCAAGCCCGACCTCTCGAAGTTCGTCACGACGGAATTCATGAAAGAGGCCGACCCCAGCAGGCTCTGAGCGCGCCATGGTTCCGAGCGCTGTGAGGACCCGGTACATCGCGTTCGATGCCGTCTCCTTCGCCTACCGGGAGAAGCAGACGGCGGTCCTCACCGACTTTACCCTCGAGTTGAAACGGCGGGAGTTCTTCCTGCTGTTGGGGCCAAGCGGCTGCGGGAAGACCACCGCCCTCAACATGCTCGCCGGCTTCGAGCATCCCCTCGAAGGGCACGTCTCGGTCGACGGTCAACCGATCACGGGCCCCGGACCAGATCGTGTCGTCGTCTTCCAAGGAGATGATTCGCTCCTGGGGTGGCTCTCCACGGCCGAAAACGTCGAGTTCGGCCTGCTGTTAGCCGGGGTGTCTCGGGCCGAACGAAAGCAGCGGGCCGGGCAGGTGCTCGAAACGGTGGGACTGGCCGGCCATGGCGCCAAGCACCCGGCCGAACTGTCCGGTGGGATGAAGCAACGGGTTCAGATCGCACGTGCCCTGGTGTCCAATGCCGACATTCTCTTGATGGACGAGCCATTTGCCGCGGTCGACGCGCAAACCCGCACGATCCTCCAGGACGAGCTGGCGCGCATCTGGACGGAAACGAGACGCACCGTGCTGTTCATCACTCACGACATCGCCG
Source organism: bacterium (assembly GCA_035295165.1). Classification (NCBI taxonomy): domain Bacteria; species bacterium. The sequence continues at coordinate 5,592 of DATGJN010000063.1, read as the reverse complement.
AAGCGATCATCCTCGGGGACCGGATCGGCATCATGCGGGCCGGCCCGGACTCCAACATCAAAGAAATCGTCACCAACGACCTACCCCGACCTCGCAGTCGGGGGGACGCGTCCTTCGCGACGATGTACGCGCGGATCGAGCGGGCGGTCTCCGAAGAAGTCATGAGCGCGATGCGGAAGGAAAGTCGATGAAGGGCGCATCCGCCGCCCTCCCGGGTGGCGCCCTCGGCGGCCGCTCCTTGAGAGGGCGTTTCACCGACGGGCCGCGTGACATCGCCCTAGCACTGCTCTCGATCGCCGGGATGCTCGTCATTTGGCAGCTCACGAGCACGCTCGTATTCCGTTCCATTCTCTTTCCGTCAGTCACCCAGACCGCGGCCGCCCTCGGGACGACGGCCCGCGCTGGCATCCTGCCACGAGACATCTCGGTGACGCTGTTCCGGGTCCTCGCCGGGTTCGCGCTCGGTAGCCTCGGCGGCGCCGTCGTCGGCCTGCTCATGGGATCCGTCTCGATCGTGCGGAGGTTCTTCGAGCCTTACCTGAACTTCTTTCGGTTCGTCACGCCGATTGCCTGGATCGCACCCGCCACGATCTGGTTCGGGATCGGCGAGACGACCAAGCTCTTTCTGGTCGTGTACGCGACGATCTTTATCGTCCTGGTGAACACCATGGCGGGGGTCGCGCACGTGCATCGAGACCGCATCCGCATGGCACAGGCGTTTGGGGCGCGCCCCTGGCAGGTCTTCCGGTACGTCACGCTCCCAACGAGCGTCCCGTTCATCGTGACCGGCATGCGGATTGGCATGGGTAACTCCTTCATGACGGTGATCGGCGCCGAGATGCTGGCCGGAAACAACGGCCTCGGCTACCTGATCTACAGCTCGCGCATCTTCTTCAGATCGGACGTGATGTTCGGCACCATCGTCATCTTGGGCGTGTTCGGCCTTACCGCGGATCGCCTCTTCGATCTCGCACAGCACCGTGTATTGCGGCGCTACCGTGCACGCTAACAACCGCCTCCTCACCACGGTCTCGGTGGCCGGGTCCTCCCGCTGGGCGCGCATCGGGCGGGCGCTGTGGGACGACCATCTCAACACAATATTGATCTACGGTGTCTCGCTCGTCGCCGTGCTGGGTTGCTGGCAGCTGGCGGCCGATCGCTTTCACCTGTTTGTCCTCTTCCCGCCGCCGAGCACCACGTTCGCGCGCCTGGCCGGACTGATCCTCGACGGACGGCTGGAAGTGGCCGCCGCGGTCAGCTTGCTCCGGATCCTCGCCGGGTTCATCGCGGGGAGCGTGATCGGGATCCTGCTCGGCCTGCTCTTGGGAACGTCCAGGACGGCCCGCGCCCTGCTCGAGCCCTACGTACACTTCCTGCGTTTCGTCCCTCCGCTGGCTTGGTTCGCCCCAGTCCTGCTCTGGGTCGGCACCGGGGAGCTCGCAAAGGTTCTGCTGATCGTGTACACTACAGTGTTCGTGGTGGCGCTCAACACCATGGCCGGGGTGATCGCCATCCCCCGGAACAAGATCCGGATGGCTCGCACCTTCGGCGGCGGACCGCTCCAGATCTTCTTCCTGGTGATGCTCCCCGCGAGCGTACCGTACATCTTCACGGGCATGCGCATCGCGATGGGCAACTCCTTCATGACGGTCGTGGCGGCCGAGATGCTGGCTGCGAACGAGGGGTTGGGCTACCTCGTAAACAGCGGCGTTCTGTTCCTGGACACGAGTACCGTCTTTTCCGGGGTGATCGCCCTCGGCACCCTGGGCTTCGTAATCGACCGGATCTTCCAATCGCTCATCGCGCGGTTCGGCGGCCGGTTCGCGCCGCGGTAGTCATGGCGACACTCAGGCCCACCCCGCCAACATCTGAGGATCGGTTCGCGCGCTTCGCGGCCGCGCTCGAGGTGACGGCTCTTCCGGACGCGGTTGCCCGCCAGCTCAAAGCGTTGATCCTCGACTCGATCGGCGTGAGCCTCGCCGGCGCGGAAGCGCCCGGCGTCGATGCGGTGCTGCGCGCCGTGACGCAATGGAGCGGCCCCGCGGACAGCAGTCTCTACGCGCGGCCGACGCGGGTCGCCGCGCCGTGGGCGGCGCTCGCCAACGGCGTCATGGCGACGGCGCGCGACTTCGACGACACGCTCGACGACGCGATGCTGCATACTCAGCCATCGATCCTTCCGGCTACGCTCGCCCTGGGCGAGGCGCGCGATGCCACGGGCGCCGATCTCCTGGCAGCCGTGGCGGCGGGGACCGAGATGCTGTGCCGCATGGGGCGCGCGCGACGGCGCGGTCAGGAGTTTCTTCCGACCGGATCGCTCGCCGGCATGGCGGCTGCCGCCGCGTCCGCCCGCATCCTGCGGCTCGACACCGAGGGCATCCTCGACGCTTGCGGTATCGCCTACAGTCAGTCCGCGGCGAACGTCCAGCCGCTGCGCGAGGGCGCGACCGTGAAGCGGGTACACGCCGGGTTCGCAAGCAAGGTTGGCGTCCTCTCGGCGGTCCTCGCCGAAGGCGGCCTGACCGGCGCCCATCGATGGCTCGAAGGCGAGTTCGGCTACTACAATCTCTACGAACGCGGCGACTACCACCCCGCCACGCTGACGGACGGGCTCGGTACTCGCTTTCACCTGCTCGACCTATCGCTCAAGCCCTATCCGTGCGCCCGCGACAACCATGGCGCCGTCGAGGCCGCCCTGAGCCTTACGTTGGCACACGACCTTCAACCCGCGCAGGTCGCCTCGGCGGATATCTCGCTGCCGCCGAACGCGTTCGGCGTCTCTGGTCATCCGTTCGGCTCACTGCGCGGCCATCCGGTTGTGGAGGCGATCGTCAGCGCCGCGTACTGTGTCGCGGCAGCGATTTGTCGGCGCCGCATCCAGCTGGAGGATTTCACCGAGCACGCCACCGCGGATCCGGCCGTGCTGGAGCTCGCGGGACGCATCACGGTCCACTGCGATCCCGCGATCACGGATCCGGTCACGTTCGTCCCGCAATCGGTGGCGATCCGACTCACGAATGGCCGCATCCTCCGTCAGACCGTCTCCATTCTACGAGGCCATCCCAGCCGGCCGCTTTCCAATGAGGAGCGCCTTGCGAAGTTTCATGCCTGCTGCGACTTCTGCCCGCAGCGGATCGGCGCCCGGCGCCGCGCTGCAATCATCAATGCGGTTGAACATCTGGAGACGCTGGCAACGGTTCGCACTTTGGGCCGGTTGCTGGCGCTCGACGGGGAGGACAACGAACCGTGATGACGGGCGCATTTCCACACCTCTTTGAGCCCATCCGAATCCGCGAATGCATCATCCCCAACCGCATCCTCAGCTCGGCGCATGGGACGCAGTACGTCGAGAACTACCACGTCTCCGACCGGTTGATCGCGTACCACGTCGAGCGCGCCCGCGGCGGTGTGGGGCTCATCGTCCTGGAAGCATCGCGGGTGCACCCAACCACGATGTCGCACCCGCGCCAAACGCCGGGGTACGATCCCAGCGTGATCCCTGGGTATCGTCGGCTGTGCGACGCGGTCCACGCGCACGGCGCCGTGGTGTTTTCGCAGATTTTGCATCAGGGCCGCCAGATCACTGGACTGGATACTCGCCTCCCGCTCTGGGCGCCCTCACCGCTGCCCTGCCCCGTGTTCAAGGAAGTTCCGCATGAGATGACCCTGGCCGAAGTCCGCGAGGTGGTGGATGGACACGCGCGCACGGCGGAGCACCTGAAGACGGCCGGTGTCGATGGCATCGAGATCCATGCCGCGCACGGGTATCTGCTGCAAGAGTTCTTGTCCCCACTCAGCAACGAACGACGCGACATGTACGGTGGGAGTCTGGAAAACCGACTCCGGCTGGCCGTAGAAGTGATCGACGCCGTCCGGGAAACCGTAGGTCCGCGCCATGCGGTGGGCATGCGCATCTCGGCGGACGAGTTTACCCTCGGCGGCCTTGACCTGGACGCCATGAAGGAGATCGCCGCCCGACTTGCAGCGCGAGGCCTCGATTTCCTGTCCGTCAGCATGTCGACGTATCGAGGATACAGCTACGCCACGATGATCCCAGACATGGCTTTCAAACCCGGTGCGTTCGTGTATCTCGCCGCTGAGATTCGCCGTGCGCTCCAGCGCGCGGGGACGCCGATCCCGATCATGGCGGTGGGTCGGATCATTGAACCAGCCCAAGCCGAGGCGATCCTGGCCGAGGGCAGCGCCGACATGGTGACCATGACCCGCGCCCTGCTGGCCGACCCGGAGCTTCCGAACAAGGCTCGCGAAGGACGAGTAGCCGACATTCGAGAGTGCATTGGGTGCAATCAGGGATGCGTCGGAATGGGCCACACCGGGCGCCCGATTACCTGCCTTGTGAACCCCGCGGCTGGAAGCGAAGCGCAGTGGAGCGTGCACGCACTCGCTCCGACTTCCTCGCCAAAACGCGTACTCGTCGTCGGGGGGGGGCCGGCGGGAATGGAGGCCGCCCGGGTGGCTGCGGCTCGAGGCCACCGTGTCGCGCTCTGGGAGCGCACAAATGTCCTCGGGGGGCAGATCGCTGTTGCCGTCCTCGCTCGGAATCGAGCGGAGTTTGGCAAGCTGATTGTGTGGCTGAAATCTCAGCTTTCCAAACTTAACGTCGAGATCACACTGGAAACGGAGGCAACTGCCGAACGTATCCGCCGAGAAGCCTTCGACGCCGTGATCATGGCGACCGGATCCATCCCTGTGCTCCCCAAAATCCCAGGAGCCAGCGCGGTGGCGCCGATCGATGTGACGGATGCCCTCCGCAGGCTTGAGGAAATGGGTCCCCGCGTGGTAATTCTGGATGATGACCGGCATTTCAAAGCGGCCGGGATCGCTGAGGAACTTGCAGACCGGAAGTGCCAGGTCACCATCGTTACCAGAGGCGGCGAAACGGGGGCTGACGTCATTTCGGTGAGCTTCGCCGGTCTACGCGTCAGGTTAGGACGGAAGTCTGTCCGCACCCTTCCGTTCCATGACGTCGCACGCGTAGAGGGGCACGACGTCATCGTCCACGACGAATTCTCCGGCCGCGAGGAGGCGCTCCGCAATATCGATACATTGATTTTCGCCGGGCAGAACCGGGCTCTCGATTCCCTCGCCAGGTCGCTGGTCGATGTGCCGAAGGTCGTGCTCGCGGGGGACTGTGTCGCACCCCGTCGCGCGCTCGAGGCAATGCGTGAGGGGCACGCCGCGGGGTGGGCCATATAAGAACTAGTATGTCCAGTGTGGATGAGGTGTTGACACTCTTGGACTCCAACCGAGCTCTGCGGCATGGGTTAGCTGGCCTTCCTGCCAGCGAACAGGGCCGCCGGCGTGCGGCCTTGCAGGCGATACCCTTGATGGGGACGCTCCCGATTGTAGAAACGCAGGTACGCTTGCAAGTCCCGCTCCAACTGCGCCATGCTCGTATAGTACGTTCGGCGGAACGCGATGCGCCACAGCTCGCTCAGGATCGTGCCTTGCAGCCGTTCGACGAAGCCATTATCAGGTATGAAAGTGGTGGGTGCACTCCCTGCATGCGCTGCGCATGCGCAGTCATGTTATGGTGAGACCATCCAGGTGAGGGGCACCTGGGAGCACGCA